>CAJBPB010000056.1 GCA_903957365.1 uncultured Bacteroidota bacterium | reverse complement strand
GTCGATCATTACCGAATCAATAGCCGCGACGGTGTATGGATAAAATATAAATTCATTCAGGTAAAACTCTTCATTTAACTCTAAATCAAACCGATATAGTAGAAACTCATCTAGTGTTGTATTTTGAATATATGCGTTATTACTAAAGCTTTGATAGATTTCAATGGGCTTAAAGAAAATATGTTTGTTCGTGTCTTCTCTTAAACCACCAATATATTGAGATTGAGCAGTGTCAATGACGCCATTGTTATAGTATGAAGCTGTGAAACGATAGATTTTTTGATATAAAGTTGTATCAATCAATGTGTCACCATTGATAAAATAAAAAAAAGTGTCTTCGATAAATTCCCCCAATGGACTAAACCTGCTATAAACACTCCATTTTGCAGATTCCGTTTGGAAGGGAAAGTAAGCCTGAGCTTCTACCTTCAGGTTGAAAGACATAACAATAAGAATAATCAGAGTTGCTACAAATTTTTTCATAAGATTGTTTTTTAGAAATCAGGCAATTAGTTATTTGGTAATGTTTTATGGTTAAAAATATTGTTTCAACAAAGATAATATTTATTAAAAGGATTGAAATAACATGAGTAAATATTATTTTTATCAGAGATGAGCCGTATTGTATTCGTTTTTTTTGTTAAAAAGTCTTTCAAACAAAAATAATTTGTAATTTTGCACTCCATTTTATAAATCATATCTATAAATTAACACATTAAATTATGAACCAGTACGAAACCGTTTTCATTGTAACTCCCGTTTTGTCTGAAGAACAGATGAAGGAAGCGGTAAAGAAGTATCAGGATTACCTGACCGAGAAAGGTGCTGAAATTGTGCACGAAGAGCATTGGGGAATGCGCAAATTAGCGTATCCTATCCAGAAAAAATCAACCGGATTTTACCATTTGGTTGAGTTCAGAGCCGAAGGCGCTTTGATTGCAGACCTGGAAACCCAGCTTAAGCGCGACGAACGCATTATCCGATTCCTAACGGTGAAACTCGACAAGCATGCAATTGCTTATAACGAGAAAAAACGCAGAAAAGCAAAAGAAACCGCCAAAGAAAAGGTAGAGGCTTAACAATTTATTCAGTAACCATCAAAAGAATTTAACAATGGCTCAAGGAAGTACAGAAATTAAATATTTGACACCGATCGCAGTCGATACCAAAAAGAAAAAATACTGCCGGTTCAAAAAAAATCGCATCAAATACATCGATTATAAAGATGCAGATTTCCTCTTGAAGTTTGTGAATGAGCAAGGTAAATTGTTGCCACGCCGTATCACCGGAACTTCAACCAAATTTCAAAGAAAGACCGCACAGGCTGTTAAACGTGCCCGTCATCTTTCATTAATGCCGTATGTGGCTGATTTACTTAAATAAGCGAGGAGGAAAGAAAAATGGAAGTGATTCTTAAACAAGATGTAAATAACCTGGGTTTTACCCATGATATCGTGAGTGTTAAAAACGGCTATGCCCGTAATTTCCTCATCCCCAACGGTCTGGCCATCATCGCAAGTGAAACCAACCGTAAGATTCTTACCGAATTGAAGAAACAGCAGTCATTCAAAGCTGAAAAGATTAAAAATGAAGCACTGGCAATCGCCAAAGTTTTGGAAGGTCTTACTCTGCGTATCGGAGCAAAAGCCGGTGCATCAGGCAAAATTTTCGGTTCTGTAAATTCAGTTCAGATTGTAAATGCAATCAAAGAAGCCAAGAATATTGAAATTGATCGCAAACGCATTTCAATGAATGAAGATGCAATCAAGGAAATTGGTGAATACAAAGCTAAAATCAGACTCCACAAAGAGGTTCAATTTGAAATACCATTTGAAGTTTTTGCTGAGTAGTCGGGAAAATACCTAATTTTAAACCCAAACCTGTACCATCAGGTTTGGGTTTTTTTATGCTTACAAAAAATCAATTCAAATTATATACTTCACTTAAGCAGTTGAAATACAGATATATTCATCAGCTATTTATTGTCGAAGGATTGAAAAGTGTTGAGGAATTATTATCCAGTAATTTCGAAACAACAGAACTGATCGTTACTGAAAACTGGCTTAAATCAAACACTCAGATTGCTTCAGAAACACAGCTTATGACCGAAATTGTTACTGATAAGGAAATGGCCTTACTCAGCAATCTGACAACGCCACCAGGCGTGATGGCAATTGCGAAAATGCCTGATAATCAAAATGTATCTCCGGATCTGAAAAACAGAATAACTCTGGTGCTTGATGGGATCAGTGATCCTGGAAACATGGGTACAATAATCAGGACTGCGGATTGGTTTGGTTTCGGAAATATTATTTGCAGCGAGGACTCGGTGGATGTTTATAACCATAAGGTTGTGCAGGCAAGTATGGGCTCAATTTTCAGGTTGAACGTTATTTCGCGTGATTTAACAAACGTTTTTACTATGGCAGCCGAATCAGGCGTTCCGGTATTTGGCGCCTACCTCGACGGAGAAAATATTTATGAATCAACAAGTGATTTTAAAGAAGGAATTCTGGTGATCGGGAGTGAGTCGCACGGTATTCGTGAAAAAGTACATCCTTTTATAACGAACAAAATTTCAATTCCAAATTTTTCGAAAGGACAAAATAAAGCGGAGTCACTGAATGCCTCTATCGCCACGGCAATCCTTCTTTCAGAAATGAAAAGGAAACACCGTTAGGCTCCGACAATCACTGTTGTCATGGCATCGTAATTCAGGTATTTTTTAGCCAGGGCTTTCAATTCATCCTGCCCTGTTTCCTGGATTTTCAACAGGCTTCTTTCGTAATAATCCATTTCCAGATGAAATCCATGGATCGATTTGAATTTTTCTGCCTGGTTATAAACACCATCCAGGCTTCTCATATAACTTCCTGTTAAATAATTTTTTACAAGATTTAACTCCTCTGTTTCAACAAATTCATTTTGTAATAACAGCATTTCTTTCTGAATCTCTTCGATGGTTGCCTTGGTTACAGCTGTTCCAGCCTCAGTAGAAATGGAATAGATTGATCCTTTCAGATAAGGCATTACCTGAGCGTGTATTCCATACGTATATCCTTTGTCTTCACGTATATTGCTCATCAGCCTTGAACCGAAGTACCCGCCAAAAATGGTGTTGAGTAGTAAAAACGGAGTATAATCTTCGTGAAGACGATGCACAACCGGCATGCCGATCTGTATGGCTGATTGTAAGGCGCCTTTTTTTTCGATGTGTATTGTTTCTGGTTCAAAATCAGATTCCTGTGTAAAATCTTCCTTTCTCACATTCATATTCCAATGCTGACCAAGATGCTTGTCAAGACTGGACAAAACTTCATCATCCACTGGTCCGCTCAAAATAATCTTACAGTTATATGAACTAAAGTTGTTTTGATAAAACGAGATAAGATTTTGAAGCTGAAGTTTTTCAAAGTCAGTTATTTCCGCAGAACGGCCGTAAGGTGTATTCGCTCCGAACACCCTTTCATTAAGTGCTTTACGGGCGATATGTCTTGGTTTCTCGTTTTGGATGATAAAATCTTCTCTTTCAATGTCGCACAGAAAACGAAATTCTTTTGGTGAAAAGGAGGGTTCTTTTAGTAAGCTTTCGAGTAAGGGAATTGTGGCAAGAAAGTTTTTTCTCAGCACAAGCAGTGTGATAGTTGAATCATCTTTTGCAGCATTCTGGCTTAAAAAGGCTCCGTAAAAATCGATCTTAGCCATGAGTTTATTGCCTGGATAACTTTTGGTTCCTTCTTTCATCAAACGCAGAGAGGTATTGGCTGACAAAAGTATTTCCTGGGAGGCGGTTCCGGCGTTGAAAACAATGTCAATTTTTAAAGCCTGTTGCAGTGGATTTGTGAAAATGTAAACCGGAATATTATTCGATAGTTTTATTCTTTCAGGATTTACAATCTGTAATTTATCGATGGGATGGGTCGTTGGAGCAATTGTTCTTTCAGGCATATTTTTTTGATTATTTCTTTCTAAACCAGATTTTGTTTAAAGAAGCCGTTATCAGTTTGATTGAAGGCCGGATTCTTTGTAACATTCACATTGTTAGTTTTTTAAAAGGTAATTATTGGTATTCTTCTGATCTTTGTATTTATTTTCATCAATTAAACGAGCGCTTAGTCTTCCAGCTTCGATCATCTTATCAATGGAATCCATACAAGCCATTTATTATTTTTTGACTTCATTTTCGGAAAGATAAAACAGGGTACTGCAGTTTTCTTTTTGAAAAATTTCACGTGCGGTCTGCTGGATTCCAATGGCTGTAACATTTTCGTATAAATCAGATATTGAGTTTATCAGATTAATATCACCCAGGTGATCGTAAAGAGCCAGATCGAGTGCCCTGTTTGTTAATGATATCTTAGAAAAGGCCAGACTTGATTCTACTCTGTTTTTCACCTTCGTTAAATCTGTCTGACTGATCTTTTTGTCACAAAAGGAACTGATCACATTTTGTATTTCCTGGTCTGCTTTTTCAACCGAAATTTCAGGCATTATTTTGCCACTGATGATAAATAATCCTGCATCAATATCACCGGTAATGTAAGCGTCAATTTCCGAAAATATCTGTTTCTTTTTCACCAATGCTTTATGAAGAACGGATGATTGTCCTGATCCAAGTATATCAGATATCAAATCGGTAGTTACATAGCGTTGATCCAGCCGTTTACAGGTGTGCCATGCTTTATAAATCGAGTTGGCCGGAACTTTTCGTTTGACAGTCAGGCTTCTAGATTC
>CAJBPB010000055.1 GCA_903957365.1 uncultured Bacteroidota bacterium | reverse complement strand
CTATACCATAAATTTTTTCGTCATATTTATCATCAAACTCACCTTGGGGGAAGATAGTTTCAAAAACGGTATACTTCCAATTATAAACTTTTGCAATTTCCACCACTTCCTCAATCATTCCCTCTAAGGAAGCAGTTGGATTGAAACTACCGCTGTAATGAATACTTAAGCCCATAGCTGTTTATCTTAAAGTATTTCCACAATCTCCTTATCCTTCACCTGCCGTACATGGACATTGGTGAATATCTTCTTATAAGCATCCGCTTCGAATGTATGGATTGGGACAAGAGTCTTAGGTTGGAGGGCCTCCACCAAACGTTTCAGGGTTTCTACATCAGCGTGTCCGCTGGTATGTAGGTGATGCTCGGTTAAACCGCGGCTGGAAAGGTACTCAACGAAATCCACGGTTTTTCCCTCCTGCAGGTATCCTTCCCACATGGAATAGATAAAGGTACCGCCGTTGATATTTGGTATCAGTTCCAGGTCAGACTGCATTGTGGGGCGCACAACCATGACCATGTTCTCTGCATCGTCACTGATCTCCTTGCGTGTAATCTTGCGACCCCTTACTTTGTATAATAGTTCAAGCATTCCTTTCCGCCTGATCATCAGGCTGAGCCGATATGGATAAAAGACCCTGATTTCAGGATATTTTAAGGACGGAAAGGGAACGTCATCGTAAAATGCCAGTTCTGTCAATACGTTGGCCAGGTAAAAATCAATGGCCATTATCTTGTTGGTTTCCTTGCAAGCATGATATATAGAGATAAGTCTGTCTATATTTTGCCCGGAAGTATATATCAAATTTATGCCGGTATTTTTTCGAAAAAGCGTGATGAGTTGCTCTTCGATCGCTGATTCAGGGAGGAACTTTCCATTTGTTCTTCCAATTGTTGTTCCTTCCAGGAGCAGGAAATCAACCTCCTTTTCAACAGTATTTATTACCCATTCAAAAGCAGGTGCATTCCTTCCATGGTCGCGAAAATCGCCGCTATAAAACAATGACTTCCCGTTTGATTTAATCAGGAAAGCATAGGAATCAAATGCAGAATGATCCATTAGCCAGGGCGTGATTTCAATGTCGCCGATTAAAAAAGGTTGTTCACGAAAAAAATGATGAAAATTGGTGATGGACCAAATTTGATTTGTAAAGATATTGGTAAGCTCTATTAATTGATGAGTGGCTCCACCTAGATAAAACTTACAATTGCTGCCGATGTAACTTGCCAAACCGTAATGGTCCTGATGTGCATGCGACAAGACTAGGGCGAATTCTTTGTCACTTTTCATTCCATATAAACCCGGAATATCAGGGAGAACACCTTGAGCTATCAGGTCTTCCTTCGAAAGTTTAGCAAGTATCGAAGAATCAAATTTTGTTTTGTCGGGGTTTACCAATGGCATTCCAAAATCAATGACCACGTGGGTGGTTTCCGTCCATATCTCTACACAGGAACCGCCTATTTCGCTAGCGCCGCGATGGATTTTAAATTGCATATAATTTACCAGGTTAATAAACCAGACTTCAATGTAAAATTGAAGGTTCGGAGGGTCTTCAAGAATTCGGAATTTAGCCGGGGGCGCAGAAAATTCATGATTTCTTCAAGTTTTACTTTTGCGGTACTGTTGTAATT
>CAJBPB010000054.1 GCA_903957365.1 uncultured Bacteroidota bacterium | reverse complement strand
TTGGTAGTGTAATGGATGGAAGCATCCGGAATCTCGGTTTCGATATTCAGCATTTTTATTTTGTTTTCATCTGTCTTTACTCTGAAATACAAATTATTGACCGATTCGCTGTAATTCAACCCCATTTCGCTATACAAAGCAAAATGATAAGGAAGTTTTGCATAAAAGGATTTCCAGTCCCGTTTGTCTTTCGGCGACCAGACCACTTCTGCCAAAGCTGCCATTCGCGGTAGAACCATATATGTAATATCTTCAGGTTTAACAAGATATTCAGTCCAAACATTTGCCTGTGCACCGAGAATATGTTTGATCCGGTTTGGACTCAAATCATCAGGGATGGGTTCATAATTGTAGACTTCAGACAATTTTGTCATGCCACCAATTGCCAGAGGTTCATTTTCAGGATCACCCTGGTAATGATCAAAATAACAAATATCGTTAGGTGTCATAATGACATCGTGACCCAATTGCGCCGCCTGAACACCACCCGAAGTTCCGCGCCACGACATCACTGTCGCTTCCGGGGCAATTCCACCTTCGAGAATCTCATCCCAACCAATTAAACGACGGTCATGAGCAGACAGAAACTTTTCAATCCGTCTGATAAAATAACTTTGTAATTCCTCTTCTGTTTTCAGTTTTTCTGATTTCATCCTCTGCTGACAGGAAGGACAATTTTTCCAGCGCGTTTTGGGAACTTCGTCACCGCCAACATGAATATAAGTGCCAGGAAATAAAGATATCACTTCGGTCAGGATGTCTTCCAGAAAAGTAAAAGTCTGCTCCTTTGTACAATATACATCTTCAAAAACCCCCCACTCACCAATTACCTGATATGGGCCACCCGTGCATCCCATTTCGGGGTAAGCAGCGAGCGCTGCAAGAGAATGCCCCGGCATTTCAATTTCAGGTATTATCGTAATCTGTTTTGATGCAGCATAATTTACCACATCACGAATTTCATCCTGTGTATAAAAACCACCATAACGCTCATTATCAAACACTTTATTATCATCTACCTGATGCCCGACAATTGTTTTTTCGCGCCAGGCCCCAACTTCAGTCAGTCTGGGATATTTCGTAATTTCAATTCGCCAACCCTGGTCCTCGGTTAAGTGCCAGTGCAAGGTGTTGAATTTATACATGGCCATCAGGTCTATATATTGTTTAACAAAGGAAACAGGAAAAAAATGACGACTTACATCCAGGTGCATGCCGCGATAAACAAAACGTGGTTTGTCTTCGATATAAATTGCTGGAAGGATAATTTTTTCCTCTTTTTCTGTTCCAGGTTGCGGAAATATCTGCAGAAGAGATTGTATTCCATAAAAAACACCTTTGACATTGTTGGCCTGAATGCTTAAAAACTTCATTCCGTTGTGCTGTATCTTGTAACCTTCTTTTCCATAAGCCGAATCATTCAGGTTCAGTGTAAGGGTGATGTCATTTCCGATGGATTTAGCCAGACTAAGCGCTACGACCTCCGGAACAAAGGAGGCCCTTTTTTCTATCTGACGCGCCAGATCTTCTGCCATAAACCGCAATGCGGGATCAGGATCTTCATAAATTATTCTAGTATGCTTATCCAGTTTCACAGTATTGCTGCTGACCCAATATTTTTCAGGTCGGGGAATAATTGAAATCTGCGGTTTTTCATTGTTATCGCAGCCCAGCATCAGTAATACCAGAATCAGGAAGATCGAATTTTTTACCATTGTTGAATTTTTTAAAGCGTTTGAAAAATCAGGTATTCAGAAAATTATTATTTCTTTTGTCATTGCCATTTGCATTCCCAATAAGAGTCTCCATTAAGTTAATTTAAAAGCCAAAACGATCACTTCCATTCAAATAAAAAACCAGCATCGATGAGTTTATGTTCGCCATTTTGGTAAACCGCGTACTGAAATCCTTTCCGTAATGCAAACGCTCCAATTTCGCCGGCTTTGTTTATTGCCAGATATCCCACCTGCATATTGTCATGCACTTTCACCGCTTCGGTTAATCGCTGGATAGCCGCTTCACAGGCTTGCTGCGGATGCATGCCGTTGCGCATAAATTCAACGATCAGGAAACTCCCGAGTGTTTTTAAAACCGCCTCACCTTCACCCGTTGCAGTGGCAGCGCCAATTTTATTATCGACAAACAAACCTGCGCCAATGACAGGAGAATCCCCTACCCTGCCGGGATGTTTGAATGCCATACCGCTTGTGGTACATGCGCCAGCCAGATCACCAGAAGCATCCATGGCAAGTAATCCGATTGTATCATGATTTTCCCAATTTGCATTGGGCGCATAATGTGCACCGGATGATTTCCATTTTTCCCACTCAGCTTTGGCTTTGTCTGTAAGCAGATTTGTCTTTTCAAAACCGTTATCCAGCGCAAACTTCAGTGCACCTTCACCTGACAAAATAACATGGGGCGTGTTTTCCATCACTTTACGGGCAACCGATACAGGATGTAAAATATGCTGAAGATATGTTACCGAACCAGCATTACCACTGGGTGCCATAATACATGCATCGAGTGTTACATTCCCTTCCGAATCAGGCAATCCGCCCAATCCCACACTCATCGTTTCAGGATCGGCTTCCGGAACATGTACTCCTTTTTCAACAGCATCTAGTGCTTTACCCCCAGCATCAATAATTAGAGCTGCTGCTTCATTTGCGGCAAGGCCATGACTCCATGTGGAAATTACCATTGGTTGTCCACTGGCGGCAGGCATTATTCCTATTGTTGGCTCGTTCACATCCGCTTTTGTAAATCTGAAAGGAAACAATGAAGCAACACTAACCATTAATGACTGTTTAATAAAACTCCTCCTGTTTGCCATATACTTGTTTGTTAACTAATTACAATTTCAATTTTTGGTTTATGATGTAAAACTTCATACCAATGCAGGCTTAAAATTATTTAAAAAAAGTAATGGTTTTCAAATCAATAAAATTTGTTTTTTTATCAATTAAAAACCAGGCCATTTCATTCATTTCAAAGTGATGAAATGATTGAGAAAACAGTTCTGATACAACTACTTTCACTTCAAAACAGAAAGGATTTTCAGTTTTATAATCGACAATTTATGTAAATTTGAAAATTAAAAAAATACTGACTCCATGAGAAAATCACACGTATTATTAGTCTTCCTAAGCATCATAACACTGTTATTTTCCTGTAAAAAAGAAGATAATCCCGCATCAGAAGAAACCCTGGAATGGAATAAAAAAATTGCCATTGCCTATGTACATTCTTATGCTGTTTCAATTGGAGAGGCAATAATTGAAATGCAGGATGATTCAACCAAAATCAATTATATCAGGCGTGCCATTGATCCGATTAGCTTTTATCCCGATAATTCCGGTTATTTTTATGTGTACGATTTCGATTGTATCAATATTGCACATGCACGTCAGAAAGATCTGCAAGGTCAGGATTTATTCGACTATACCGATTCACGCGGCAAATTCGTTATCAGGGAACTTTCAGCAATGGCGCAAAGTGGTGGTGGTTATGTTGAGTTTTACTGGATAAAACCCGGTGAAACTGGTGAAAAAAGAAAACTCGGATATGTGGAAGCTATCCCCAATACAAATTATTTTATTGGAACAGGTGTCTATCTTGAATAAAGTGATGACTATTTTTTACCAGCCTGAATTACAGATTTTCTGATTGAAGAAGCCTCATAGCGATTCATTTGTGTCGGATGTGTTGGATCAAATATTTTATTAATCAGCGAAGTATAACTTTCAAGTTGCTGAAATTCTGTCAATTCAGTATATTGATACTGAAGCGAATCATGGCTGATGGTAGGAAACATCCTTAAAAACGCGGAAGGTATTTCAGGAAGAATCATCACTGTTGTCGTGTCAGAAGCGTGCATCTGCCATTCATAAAACATCAGCGAATGATCGATAAACTGCCAATGAGCCGCAACCATATCAAATGAACCTCCGGATTGAATCGTCAGTTTATCATCTGTAAATTCTGAAGTCAAAATATCAGCATCAATTTTTACAAATTGATCAGGGATCTCGCCTTCGTTTTGATAGAACCATGATAATTCGGACAAATAGGTTTCCTGGATCATCATGCTGGTGTGAAATCCTGAAAAAATCGCTGGTGGATAATGAAGAAGAATGTTATCCGTCATCATACCATCACTTATAAGATATTCAACCACAATGGGTATCGGAGAATCAAAATCATCATTTTTATACCCGAAAACCTTCGTTTCATAATTCTCAACCTGCATTGGCAACGTAACAGTCTGACTTTCTGTTTTTTCAGCAGCTGACATATCAATCGTATAACTTCCTCCTGTCATCAGTTCTGCATCATATGTATAGTATTGACCGGTATCTGTCTGGATTTTTACATACAGGTCATCAGGCAACTGATAATTCCATATCGATCTGTTTGTCGGATTAAAAGTCAGGTTTGTAAACCCCCCGCCTGAATAAAGAATCGGGCCGGAAATCTCAGGCATATTTTCAAGGGTGATATTCGAACTGGCTAAACTGTCGGGTTTTGTTCCCTTTAATGTCCACACAGCCCCTTTATCAATCCCTGTATAGGTATTTATATGGACGATCA
>CAJBPB010000053.1 GCA_903957365.1 uncultured Bacteroidota bacterium | reverse complement strand
GGAATAAAAGAACGCTACGAAAATCACCATAAAGTTCGGATTAAAGATGATGCGATAATTGCAGCAGTTGAGCTTTCGCAACGTTACATTTCTGATAGATTTTTACAATGGCTTCTGCAAGATCATACGCCCAGGTTGGTGTACCTACCTGATCTGAAACTACGCTTATTTCTGGTCTGGCTGAACCAACGCGAATCATGGTTTTTACGAAATTGTTCCCTACAGAAGAGTACAGCCAGGATGTGCGTACAATTACAGAATTGGCTTCATGAATTTTCAAAATCAATTCAGCATTGGCTTTTGAATGACCATAAACAGAAATAGGTTTGATCGGGTCTGATTCTTCATATGGTTTGAAATTTTCACCGTCAAAAACGTAATCAGTAGATATATGAACGAGAATAGCATTGGTTTTCAAACATGCATCAGCAAGATTCCTCACGGCTTCGGCATTGATTTTATTTGCAAGTTCCGGTTCATCTTCCGCCTTGTCAACTGCAGTGTATGCTGCACAATTAAAGCAAATATTGATGCTGTTGGAAATAAAAAAATCAGTGACAGCAGATGAGGAAGTTATATCCAGTTCTTCCACATCGGTAAAAAACCAATCATTTGATTGGTTTTTATTTGCTATTTTCTTCAGTTCGCTGCCTAACTGACCCTTACTTCCTGTTACTAAAATATTCATTTCCAGAATTATACAATAGTTTTAAAATATTCAATTGTACGAACAAGACCTTCATCCAGATTTACTTTTGGTTCCCAGTTCAGTACCTTTTTTGCAAGGGTAATGTCTGGTTTACGTTGCATTGGATCATCCGCTGGTAAGGGTTTAAATATCAGATTTGATTTGGCACCGGTTAGTTTGATAACTTTCTCTGCCAGTTCAATCATTGTAAATTCGCCAGGATTGCCAACATTTACCGGTCCGGTGAAATCGTCACCTGTATTCATTAATCGGATCATTCCTTCAATAAGATCATCAACATATTGAAAACTACGTGTTTGCATCCCATTGCCATAAATAGTAATATCTTGTCCCTGTAAAGCCTGAACAATAAAATTCGACACTACACGGCCATCTGCAGGATGCATGCGCGGTCCATAGGTATTGAAGATCCGAATGATTTTTATTCTTACATTATTTTGCTGGTGATAATTCACAAATAATGTTTCGGCACAACGTTTACCTTCATCATAGCATGACCGTTGCCCGATTGGATTTACATTTCCCCAATAGGATTCAACCTGTGGATGTATTTCTGGATCGCCATATACTTCACTAGTGGAAGCCTGAAGCACTTTTGCTTTGATACGCTTGGCTAGTCCAAGCATATTGATGGCGCCCATAACAGATGTCTTCACAGTTTTTATGGGATTATATTGATAATGGACAGGTGAAGCAGGGCAAGCAAGATTATAAATTTCATCCACTTCGACAAAAAATGGTGAAGTAACATCATGCCTGACAAGCTCAAAATAGGGATTGTCAAGCAGATGAAGAATATTTCTCTTTTGACCTGTGAAGTAATTGTCCATGCAAATTACATCATTGCCTTCATTGAGAAGTCGTTCGCAAAGATGCGATCCAACAAAACCTGCCCCACCGGTAACAAGAATTCTTTTCATAATCTATCGTATTGATATTTAGTTATTTATCGGGTAAATGAGTTTTATACAGTTTTAATTCCGATACAGAAATAATCAAAACCTTCCTGTTTCATCTCTTTTGCATCATAAATGTTTCTTCCGTCAAATATTGCAGGTGTTTTAAGTAGTTTCTTAATTACCCGGAAGTTAGGGAACTTAAATTCAGCCCATTCTGTTACAATTACCAGGGCATCTGCATCAACGAGTGCATCATACTGATCTTTCGCATACTCAATGGTATGGCCAAAAATGCGTTCAGCCTCTTCTTTTGCAACCGGATCGTATGCTCTTACTTTTACACCTGCTTCGAGCAATTTGCCAATAATTACCCTTGAAGGTGCTTCACGCATATCATCTGTATTGGGTTTGAAGGAAAGACCCCAGATAGCCACTGTTTTTTCTTTCAGATTACCGTCAAAATAATTGAAAAGTTTATTGAACATAACTGATTTTTGATCATCATTTACATCTTCAACAGCTTGTAGTACACGTAGTTCATAATTGTATGAACGGGCAGTTTTAATCAATGCCTTCACATCTTTTGGGAAACACGATCCACCGTAACCTGTGCCAGGATATATAAAATGTGTTCCAATACGACGGTCTGAACCTATTCCCTTACGAACCATATTAACATCAGCACCAACAATTTCGCACAGATTTGCAATATCATTGATAAAACTGATTTTTGTTGCAAGCATCGCGTTGGCAGCATATTTAGTCATTTCAGCGGAAACAATATCCATGAAAACAACCGGATGGCCGTTCATAGTAAATGGCTTATACAAACGTTTCATAAGATCCTGGGCACGCTCAGAATCCAATCCTACAACAATACGGTCTGGTTTTAGAAAATCATCAACTGCAGCACCTTCTTTTAAAAACTCAGGATTTGATGCAACATCAAAAGAAAAATTAACGCCACGCTTGTCAAGTTCACTCTGAACTGCTTTTCTAACTTTTTCAGCTGTCCCGACTGGAACTGTGCTTTTGGTTACGATCAGAATATAATCCTGCATGTTCCGTCCAACTTCGCGTGCTACTTCAAGAACATATTTTAAATCCGCACTTCCATCTTCATCAGGAGGTGTGCCTACTGCACTGAAAACAACCTGACAATCACCCAAAGTAGGTCCGAGTTCTGTGGTAAAGAATAAACGTTTCTTTTCAACATTCCTGAGAACCATTTCTTCAAGGCCTGGCTCATAAATTGGGATTATTCCTTTGTTCAGATTATCCACTTTGGTTTTATCAATGTCAACGCAATGAACATCAATACCAACTTCCGAAAAACAAGTACCCGTTACCAGTCCAACATAACCTGTACCAACAATTGTAATTTTCATAAAATATTTTTTTAGTGTTAAAGTATTATCTTGCAGTTACTTAATAATGAATAAATCTTTCCAGAACGAAATATTGAATAAAGGTAAACTTATTTACAAATCATAAACTAAATAAATTGAAAAACAATGTATGCAAAAATTACTTTCTGATAACCGGATATTATTTTCGATTTGATCAATTTGATTAAAAATAATTTTATTAACCAAATATACAATAAATAATCAAGTTTATCATAATCAGTTAAAATCCTTAAATAATTCAATCACCATATTTATCGGCAGGATTTTATTTAAAAAATCAATAGACCTTAATCAAAGAGTAAATCTGAATCAAAAAGAATTAATTTCTACAATTAAGATTGCTAACTCATTTCTATGTTATTTCAACCATTTGTCAAGCCAATTGTAGAATCTCCGCTGCCATAGAACGCCATTCTGAGGTTTAAGTACCCAATGATTTTCATCTGGAAAATATAGATATTCAGCCGGAATTCCTTTGATAACCGCAGCATTAAATGCCTGCATTCCCTGTGAAGCAACAATTCGGTAATCAAGTTCACTATGCACGACCATAATAGGAGTGTCCCATTTTTCGATAAACTTGTGCGGTGAATTGGCATACGAATTCTGGGCAACCTTATTGCTCTTATCCCAGAATGGACCGCCAAGGTCCCAGTCGACAAACCACATTTCTTCTGTTTCCAGATATTGTGCTTCAAGGTTGAACATTCCATCGTGAGCGATAAAGGCCTTAAAGCGTTTATCGTGATTTCCGGCGAGCCAATAAACCGAAAACCCACCATAGCTAGCGCCAACAGCACCTAATTTCTCTGTATTTACATAGGGTTCTTTTGCAACTGCATCAATCGCTGAGAGATAATCTTTCATGTTTTGCCCGCCATAATCACCGCTAATCTGTTCATTCCATTCTTTTCCAAATCCCGGCAAGCCACGGCGGTTTGGAGCTACAATGATATATCCATTGGCTGCCATCATCTGGAAATTCCAGCGATATGACCAAAACTGACTTACAGTGCTTTGAGGACCTCCCTGACAATATAGTAGCGTAGGATATTTTTTTGTTGCATCAAAATGAGGTGGATAAATTACCCAGGTAAGCATTTGTTTATGATCAGTTGTTTCGATCCATCTTTCTTCAACTTTTCCAAGTGAGAGTTGGTCGAAGATTGGTTTATTTACAAAGGACAGTTGTGTTTGTGTTCTCTCAGTTTCGTTAATGGAAAATATCTCAGTTGGCATCGACATTGACATTTTTGCACCGATCAGCTTTCCTTCCGCAGGAATAACAGAAGTGTAATCATGAACACCTTCTGTTATTTTTGAGATTACTGATGTGCTTAATTCAAGTTTATAAATTTGATCAAGGGCATGCCAGTTACTAATAAAATAGATTGATTTGCTGTCATCTGACCAGGCCAATCCATGTACATCCTGATCAAATTTGGTCGTATAATTCGATCTCATGCCAGATTTTACTTCCATAACCAGTAACCGCACTTTATCTGCCTCAAAACCATCACGTTCCATACTTTCCCAAGCCATATATTTCCCGTCGGGTGAAAAAACCGGCGCAACATCATAACCCAATATCCCTTGAGTTAGATTTTTTGTTACCCCTGTTGTAATGTCGAAATGGTAGATGTCAGAATTTGTGGAGAAACTATAATCTTTTCCGGTTTTCTTGCGGCAGGTATATACAATTCCCTTACTATCCGGTGTCCAGGTAATTTGCTCCATGCCGCCAAAAGGAACCAAAGGTGTTTCAAAAGGTTCATTAGCCAAAATATCTTTTGTATTCATAAGGGCAACACCATTATAATCACTTATAAAAACATGACTGTATGTATCAACCCAATGATCCCAATGACGATACATCAGATTATTCATCACTCTGCCAGAACTTTTTGGTAAATCAGGATAAATATCAGCCACTGTCTGATTTGCTTTGACATCGGAAATAAAAGCTATTTTCGTCTGATCGGGAGCATAATGAAATCCACTTATTCCACCTTCAATATCAGAGATTTTAATACGATCAGTGCCATCAGGATTCATTTCCCAAAACTGCATTCCACCGGTTTCGGCAGACATAAATCCTATTTTTTTACCATCAGGTCTCCATCTAGGGTTATACTCACCGACCGATGTTTGAGTCAGGCGAACCATTTCTCCACCATCAGCAGGAATCGTGTACAATTCCGAATTACCTTTATTTTGCTCTAAATCATAGTAAGTCAAGCTAAAGAGAATCGTTTTTTTATCAGGTGAAAGTACAATTTCACCAATACGACCCATTGACCACAGTACTTCTGGTGTCATCAGGTCACTTGTAAGTTTAATTTCTTTTTGTCCGATAGGACTGGGAAGTTTTGTCTCTGGTTTTTCCGTCGTTGTTGTACAAGATTGAAAACCAACTACAAAAAGGAACGCTGATACTGCGATGATTTTATTCATTTTTGTGAAGTTTTGTTATGGTATTTTGGCTACTAATTTAAAAAAAAAATCTGTTTTGTCAGTGAAATCAATTACTTAAGCTGGATAACTAAAGGAAATCCATTTATTTCTAAATCGATTTCCCGTTTATTCGCACTCAGAAGAATCCATCTTAAATTATCATCCAGATAATTTACTGCAACGGGTTCAGAAGGAAAATTATACTTTATCATTTTTCTTTCAACAGGATTATTGTTGCTGATTGACCAAATTACAGCAAAAGTAGTTTTAGTACTTTGATTTACAAATAAATAGCAAAATAATTCAGGTGTTTCCGATATAACTTCCTTCAGAATGCAATCGCCTAACAATTCCTGAAATTCTGCAAAAATCCGGTACGATTTTTTTGGCTCAAATGATTTACTGGCCGAACTGCATAGTCCTGAACGTGAATGAAGCACTGAATTCCGGTTTTCATTTGCAAAGAAATACCAATATACTGCGTCAGCATTATTTCGCAGCAATAAGAGTGCTGCACGTAAACCCCATGCTGCCTGCTGGTCTTCAGTAACACATTCCTGATGATCGCACATCTCACCTCCACCATCAGAATCATATCCAAACTCTGTAATAATTAATGGTTTTCCGGGTAGATTTACATTTCTGAATTTGTTTAAGTTTCTGATTCCCAATAAATCAGAACGAGGATCTTCAGGATTAACACTCATACGGTTACCTTTTTCATCAAATGTATGGGAGTAAAAATGGCCATTTAATCCATCCAGGTTTTTTAATACAGACGAATTCAGTTTTGATCCGATGTAGTTGTCATATTCATACTTTTCGTAGGCTTTAAAGGTTGCCTGAAATGCTGCAGGATAGACTTTGATACTGCTGTTTGCAGCTTTAATTCCGTTTGACATTCCATCGAGAATTTGACTGTAAAATCCATCAGGATAATCCCATGGCTCGTTTCCAACTTCGATCAATTCAATAAAATTGTTCTTGTTTCCGAAATGATCGGCAAATTCAAATCCATATTGATAGGCATTATCGAATGGACTTTTCCAAAGTGAATCATGAACAGTAACTTGCTGAAATTGTATGCTTGCATCAATTTTAAAACCTGCTTTTTTCCAAACAGAATATTCACGGTCCCAATTCAACCAATCATGAACATTTGTCCCTTTATTTTTCATTTCATCAAAATTGGTTTTATCCCCAGGCTTTATAATATCCCAGACCATATTATGATATGAACGCGCCAGATTTCCAATTTTGAAATATTTATCTGCCCCTTGGGATAGAGGAATATTATCTGAATACGTATTAAACCCCCAACCCCAAAATCCGTTAACCCCAATTCTATCACGCATGGTTTTTGAATTAACTATCATTTTTTCAGTTCTTCCAAATGGTCCGAATCGGTCATAAACTTTTAATTCCCAAATGGTTGCTTTTCCATAATCGGATAAATCCAAGGTGTGAACCAATCGCAAAAACCGTGCGTAAACAGGTTCTGCCAGAACAATCGGAACCATTGCGATCGCATCAGGATGAAGATCAATAATTTTTGTCCAGTTTTTATGGTCATTTGAAATCAAAATTTCACTTTTCAATACATTTTGACCGCACAAATGACGCGAGTAAATTTGACCTATCTCAACTATTGTTTTAAAGTCGGCCTCAGCAAATACTTCAGGAAATTTATCTAGGGCAGCAATTTCAAATACATCAAATGGTGAATTACTTACCAAAGTAATATTTTTAATTAATTGATAATCATTCAATTGGATTTTTTTTAATTGATAGCTATCTGTGGGTAATAAGTGCTTAAGAAGATGAAAGCCTTTAGTGGTTTCAACAAATATTTTTACAGTATCATTTATATTCAGTTTTAAAGAAGCGATAAACAAGTTACATGGAGTATTTAAAAGAATGTTAAACCGATATTTTTCATCTGGTCTTTTGTCATTAACCTCAATTTTGGTATTCGTGTTCTTATCAAAGGCTGCCCTGTTTCGATTAATGAATTCATTTTGAATTTTACTGATGAAATCATTAAGGACTGGATTTGTAATGTAGTTTTCAGGGAGAACTGATTCAGATTCCCAGTAGGAGTTAATATTGTTATCATAAATATAAGATAGATTAGTGCCACCGGAAGCACTGAAACTTGCGTTTTCAGTTAATGGTGTTATTCTTCCTGCATCAGGCATATATTGTGCCTGAATTCCTGAAAAACACAAAATCATAATAATTGTAATAATCTTACGCATCAGGATCTTTTTTTTTTCAAAGATATATGATAATGATTTTGGAATGTAAAACTTTTTGATTTAAATAAAAAAAGTCATTGCTTTGATTAGCAATGACTTAATTTTCGTAGCGAGACCGAGAGTTGAACTCGGGACCTCCGGGTTATGAATCCGACGCTCTAACCATCTGAGCTACCTCGCCCTATTTTGGAGGCGCAAAGGTAGTAAAACTTTCCGTTTTACAAAAGATTGAAAAAAAATCAATTATTATTAAACCGTTTTTTAACAAATACTAACAAATTGCTAATGAAGTTTATTTAATTTTGCATTGTAATTCAAAAAAAACTCAAAATTTAAAATGACTAAAATGAAAAAATTAATTTTCGCAATGAGCTTATTTCTCAGTACTTCGGTTGCTGTTTTCGCACAGGAAATTAAAACCGTCGAAACTTCTGCAAATGGACCTGAGATTAGCTTTTCAGAACTGGTTCATGATTATGGTAATGTAAAATTGAATGGAGATGGAACCTGCGAATTCGAATTTACTAATACAGGTAATGAACCTTTGATTCTTTCACGTCCAAAATCATCTTGTGGTTGTACTGTTCCAACATGGCCAAATCAGCCTATTTTGCCTGGTGAGAAAGAAAAAATTAAAGTTACTTACAATACTGCGAAAGCGGGTGCTTTTAACAAAACAGTTACTGTTACTTCCAATGCAAAGGTTAATAGCAATGTCGTACTTCGTATAAAAGGAACAGTACTTGCACCTACCGACGAAACTTTACCCATTAAAAAGAATGATCTGGCTCCTGCGACCAAATAAATAAGAATATTTTTAAGACCGGTTTTATGGCCGGTCTTTTTGTTTAAAATTGAAATTATGCCTAGTATTTCGAAAAAGGGCCGCACAATGCCCGAATCACCTATCCGTAAACTGGTTCCATTTGCTGACAATGCAAAACAGAGAGGAATTAAAGTTTTTCATCTCAACATTGGTCAGCCCGATATTAAAACCCCGGAAGTCGCACTGGATGCAGTTCGTAATTTTAGTGGAAAAGTTGTTGAATACAGTCATTCGGCCGGGATTCCTTCTTACAGAAAAAAATTAGCCGAATATTATAAGAAACATGATATTCATATAACTGCAGATGATATTATTATTGGGGCGGGTGCATCGGAAGCTCTGCTTTTTGCCTTTCAGTCGATCATGGATCCTGATGATGAAGTTATAATACCGGAACCGTTTTATGCTAACTATAATGGATTTGCAGTGAATTCAGGCATTATTGTAACGCCGATTTTCTCTTCTATTGATTCAGGATTTGCATTGCCACCGATCGCTGATTTTGAAAAATCTATTACACCACGAACGAAAGCCATTTTGGTTTGTAATCCAAACAATCCGACCGGTTATCTTTATTCAAAAGATGAACTTGAAACATTAAGACAATTGGTTATTAAACACGATTTGTATCTTATTGCTGATGAAGTTTACCGTGAGTTTTGTTATGATGGAAATACACATTATTCATGTATGCATCTGGAAGGGATTGATAATAATGTTATTTTAATTGATTCTGTTTCAAAAAGATATAGTGCATGTGGAATGAGAATTGGTTGCATGATTTCAAAAAATAAGGAATTGATGCTGACAGCTCTGAAGTTTGCTCAGGCACGTTTGAGTCCACCAACATTTGGTCAGATTGCTGCTGAAGCTGCCATTGATACGCCTGATTCATATTTTACTGAAGTATTACATGAATATCTGATGCGTCGTAATGTGGTTGTTGAATCAATTAACAACATTCCGGGAAGCTTCTGCCCTAATCCAAAAGGTGCTTTTTATGTTGTCGCACGCTTACCAATAGATGATTCTGATCGTTTTTGTCAATGGTTGCTCGATTCATTTGATTTTGAGAAACAAACGGTTATGCTGGCACCAGCTAGCGGTTTCTATTCAACACCGGGAAGAGGAAAAGACGAAGTCAGAATCAGTTATGTGTTGAATGTTAATGATCTGAAACAGTCAATGGTAATTCTTGGTGAAGCCTTAAAAGTATATCCTGGTAGAACAAATTAATTTTTTTCACTTACGGAATTTTAAAGTGATTTTTTCACTTTTCTTCAATAAAATCAGGGTAAAGTAAATACTTAATCCTGATTTTTTTATAGTTATCCAATCCTGATTCCCAACTTTTCCTGATTTCAGGTATCGGTTTTCCTGATTCAATGTCTTTTCTGAGTTGATCATTGCCAGCAAGTTTATCAAAATAACTATTAAAGTAGGTTTGTTCGGATGCTAATTTCTGGTAACAGTCAATAATCCAATTTAACTTAATCTGCTTAGGGTTACCAGCATATTTACCAGCGTAATCAACCAAATATTGCCCATGACAAACTTGTTCATCCAGTAACACTTTATTTCCTTTAGGAGTAAAACTAAACGATCCCTCAGGATAATCAGGATGACCATAAACTTCGAAAGGAAATTCTGTTCCCCTTCCAATGCTTACAATGGTGCCCTCGAATAGGCACAAAGATGGGTAAAGATAGACTGCTTCCCAGCTTCTCAGATTAGGAGATGGAGGAAACTCCAACCTGTAAATATTATTCCTGTTATAGTTTTGCAATGGAATAACACGTAAGTCACATTTTGCTTTATTTGCCAACCATTTTTCTCCGTTTACCATCAAAGCATATTCGCCAATCGTCATTCCATAAACAATGGGAACTGGATGCATCCCGACAAATGATGCAAATGCACTATCCAATAAAGGTCCATCAATATAATAACCATTCGGATTAGGACGATCAAGGACAATGATTTTGATATTGTTTTCGGCACAGGCTTCCATCATGTACGTCAGTGTAGAAATATAGGTGTAAAAACGGACGCCAACATCCTGTAAATCAAATAAGATAACTTCGATTCCTTGAAGATCGGCTGGCTCTGCCTTTCTTTTTTTTCCGTATAATGAAATAATCGGTAATCCGGTTTTTGAATCAAAATGATCTTCAATGAGCACACCAGCTTCTTCACTTCCCCTGAATCCATGCTCAGGTGTGAAAATGCAATTTACATCTATTCCAAGATTTACCAAGGTATCGAGCAAATGTGTATTGTGGATAACTGAGGACTGGTTTACAACAATTCCTATTTTTTTATTTTGGATTTCAGTCAGATATTGAGAAAGTTGTGATGATCCTGAAATGACTGATGTCGATTCAATTAATTCTGTCTTCTGCGAAATTATTGGTGAACTGCATAGATTAAAACACAGCAGAAACAATGCAATAAATTTGAAAATGTGCAGCGAAGCCATACATTGTATATTTTTGCAATGATACTACAAAAATGAGACCTGCTTTCTACATTGCATCAAGATTATTTAGTCTTTCTAGTAAATATGTTTCTTCAACGATTATTCGCATTGCGATCCTGAGTGTTTCAATCGGACTGGCAATCATGATCGTTTCAGTTGCAATTGTTGTAGGTTTTAAGGACCAGATTCGCGACAAAGTAATTGGTTTTATCGCTCCGATTAAGATTGAGGTACTTGATAATAATGCTTCTGTTGAAGCAAAGTCATTTGTTCTGAATAGTGAACTCTATGATTTAATTAAATCTGTTGATGGTGTGAGTAACATTCAAGGTGTGATCTTCAAACCTGCCTTGATAAAAACCAGTGATCAGATTCAGGGAATTGTAATCAAAGGCATTGGCAGCGATTATGATCTGAGTTATTTTTCTGATAAAATTATTGATGGCCAATTACCACATTTTGAAGATACAGTCGTTTCTGATAAAGTACTAATCTCTAAGAAAATTGCAGATAAACTGCTGGTGAAGACCGGTGATTTTTTGCGATTCTGGTTTGTGTCAAATGATCAGCAGCAGACCCGTGGCCGTAAATTTGTGGTGTCTGGTATTTATGAAACAGGACTGTTAGAGTTCGATCGTATGTATGCTTTTACCGATGTAAGACATCTGCAGAAATTGAATAATTGGTCTGAAAATGAATTCAGTACAGTTGAAGTATTGATTAATGATGTGAGACAAGCTCAGGAAATCAATGACAAATTGTATTTTGAATTACCAGTTGATCTGACTTCCAGAACAGTTCGGGAATCTTATCCTCAGATATTTGACTGGCTCGATTTGCAAGATATCAATGTGGTCATTATCATCTTATTAATGGTGTTAGTTTCGGGAATCACAATGTTGGGCACTTTGCTTATCATTATTCTGGAAAGGACTTCAATGGTTGGATTGCTAAAGTCAATTGGCGCCACCAATAGTTTGATTCGTAGTATTTTTCACGCTTTATCATTGAATATTTTACTTCGTGGTTTGTTTTTTGGTAATATTTTTGGAATTGGTTTTTGCCTGATACAATCACACTTCGGTCTTATTAAACTGCCTTCAGATTCTTACTATCTGGCTGAAGTTCCAATACATATAACTTTTTATCAGGTTCTGATAATAAATGCTGGCACATTACTTCTCTGGGCAATCATGCTTTATATTCCCGTTTCGATAATTAATAGAATTAATCCTTCCAAAGCGATTCGATACGAATAGACTTTTACTTTTGACTATAATAAAAAATATCCGGAAATAATTTGTTTTTTTTAAAATCTTGAATTACATTTAGACTTTCTAAACATAATTTGCATTGTATGAAAAATGAATTAACCGTAATTGAACCTATGAAAGGATATGGCCCTTTAATTTTTGGTCAGACGATAAATGATGTGGTTGGTCTTTTGGGTGAGGCTGAGGAAATAGACGAAATTGATGAAGATGATATGATGAATACGGTGATTCTCCATTATTGGGATCTTGGAATTTCTGTATTTTTTGAAGGGATTGAAAAATCGGTTGTATCATGCATTGAAACCGATAACATGGATTCTCTCTTATTTGGCAAAAAAGTATTCGAAATTGATAAAAACCAGTTAATTGCATTGATGAAAGAAAATGGATTTAATGAATATGAACTTGAAATGGAAGAGGGTGAAAACCGGCTCTCATTTGAAGAAGGATTGATTGATTTTTTCTATGCCGGTGAAGAACTAATTGCGGTTAGTTGGGGTGTATTAATTAATGAAAACGGGGAAATTGAAGATTTTTAAATTTTCTTTTTAGGCTGATTCCTTGGGTGAAAACTAATTATAGTTTCCCTGAGATACTCTCGGTCAATGTGTGTGTAAATCTCCGTTGTGGTGATACTTGCATGGCCCAGCATTTGTTGAACTGCCCGCAGATCAGCTCCCCCTTCTAGTAAATGCGTTGCAAATGAATGCCTGAATGTATGTGGGCTGATTGTTTTTTTTATACCAGCATCTTCTGCTATTCTTTTCACAATCAAGAAAACCATTTGCCGGCTTAATCCTTTTCCATGGCTTGTTAAAAAAATGATATCTGTTGCTTTTCTATCGATTGCGATATGTACACGTTCATCTGAAATATATTGATTGATAAGTGAAAGGGTATTATTCCCAACTGGAACTAATCTTTCTTTATCTCCTTTGCCTACCACCCTGATAAAACCATCTTTTTGAAAGATATTACTGATTTTCAATCCGATTAATTCAGAGACTCTCAAACCACAACCATACATCGTTTCAATAATTGTTTTATTACGAAAAGCATTTTTCTGACTTAAGTCAATACCTTTAAGCATGACGTCAATTTCTCCGGCTGATAAAACTTCAGGGATTTTTCTGCCTAACCGGGGTGTTGAAATTAACTCGGAAGGATCATTGTCAATGAGTTGTTCGGTCAGTAAATAATTAAAAAAGGAACGCAGACCTGACAGAATTCTGGCCTGAGAATATGCGCTGAATCCCAGATCATAAAGTTGCTTAATAAATGACTGGATGTCATTTTTGCTGATTTTTTGCAATTCAAAATCAGTGTTCGCGTTGGAGAGAAATTGCTTAAACAACATTAAATCACGTGCATAGGCCTCGACTGTGTTTTCCGAAAGCGATTTTTCAAGATTCAGATAAGCGAGATAACCGTTTTGTATGGATGGAGAAAAATGCACTTTTATGTTTTATTAATTATTGTAAGTGTGGTTTGAAAGAGGTGAATCTATATTATGTGAGCAAATATAAATGATTCCTGAACCTGATTTTACAAAATACAGTCTTTCAATCAGCGAATTTCATTCCAAAAAAAAGCATGGATTGTAAAACCAATCCATGCTTTTTAAAACATTAGTCAACTTAAATTATACTGCTGCATAACAGCAACGTATAGGAGAATTTATCGCACCGCTGTCTTTTAGAGTTTTGATGGCCTTTTCAACGTCTTTTTTATCGATTCCGGCAATTTCCGCAATCTCACCAGCGCGGAGTGGCTTAGTGGATGATTTTAATGTGTCCAGAACAATTTCTTTTGTTTCCATAATATATAATTGTTTATTAATCAAGTGAATGTATTACTAAACCAGACCTGAGTTTGGGTTCAAACCAGGTGGTCTTTGGAGGCATAATATTGCCTGAATCTGCAATATCCATTAACTGTTTCATCGAAACTGGAAACAAAGCAAACGCTGCTGCCATTTCACCAGAATCCACACGTCGTTTCAGTTCACCGAGACCTCTGATTCCCCCAATAAAATCAATACGTTTGGAACGACGTAAATCGGTTATGTTAAGCAAAGGATCAAGAACCTGATTGGTAAGAATGGTAACATCAAGTACACCAATTGGATCATTGTCATCGTAGGTTCCCGATTTTGCCGTCAATGAATACCATTTTCCATTCAGGTACATCGAAAAATTATGTAATCTTCCGGGGTGGTATATCTCAGTTCCAATTTCTTTTAAATCAAAATTTGTTTTGAGTTTTTCAATAAACTGATCAGTTGAGTGTCCATTTAAATCAGTAACAACGCGGTTATAATCGATGATTGTAAGTTGATTGTCTGGGAAATGAACTGCAAGAAAGAAATTATATTCCTCTTTTCCGGTATGTTTTGGGTTATTACTCTTTTTTTCATTTCCGACCAAAGCAGCAGCAGCCGTCCGATGGTGACCGTCTGCTACATATGTAGCAGGGAGTTTTGCAAACAACTCAATAAGGTGTTCAATCGTTTTTGAATCATCTATTACCCAAAAATGATGCCCGAATCCGTCATTCGAAATGAAATCGTACATTGGAGCATTGTTCAAAACCACATTATTTACAATTTCATCTATCTCATGCTGAGCAGGATATGTGAAAAAAACAGGTTCCATATTCGCATTGGTTATGCGTACATGTTTCATCCGGTCTTCTTCTTTATCTGGTCTTGTCAGTTCATGTTTTTTGATGATATTATGCATATAATCATCTACACCCGCGCAACCAACAACGCCATACTGGGTTTTTCCATTCATGGTTTGTGCATAAATGTAGAGACAATCCTTTTCGTCCTGAATCAACCAGCCATTTTTACGAAAAATTGCCAGATTCTCACTTGCCTTGTTATACACTATTTCGCTGTGAATATCAATCTCAACAGGTAAATCAATTTCAGGTTTAATAATATGAAGGAGGCTGTATTGATTGCCGTCCGCTTCAACACGGGCTTCATTTGAATCGAGTACATCATAAGGCCTTGAAGCCAATTCTTTGACGATTTCAATTGGCGGTCGCCAACCTTTAAATGCTTTTAAAATTGCCATAAATAGTTTGTTATCAGTTATTACCAGGTTTTTACATGAAAAGATTCTTCTTCGTATTGTGGATCGTAATTGCTATCATTGTTCTTTTGTAAAGAAGTGATTAAGGCACCCAGCATTTTAGTCATTTCCATAAGCTGATTTCTTGATTCAGTCTCCTGATCTTCAGAAATATAATTGCATTTAACAGCAATTGAAGTTAATACCAGACATTCACGAACAGATGATTTGGCCAGCTTCAGTTGTTCTACAAACTGAATCTTGTTGAAGGCAGAACCTTCGGCAATAAAAATTGGTATTTGCTGCGCAATACTATTAAATCTTTTGTAAAATGAGTTATGTGGGTTATTCGGATATTCCTGAAAACTATCATGTGCCCAAACAACATAATCAATGGCTTTGTGATAGATCCTTAAATCTTCGAACCGAAAAAAGATTGGTGCTTTAGTAAATTGTGTATTCATTGGTGTTTTTTTTATTTTAAAAGCAGTATCGAAACTTACTATTTCGATACTGCTTTTAATGGTTTAATTTACTTTAAATCGAATATCATTGTTTTCAAAAAATGCAATGATCTGATTCGCAGCGGCAATTCCGGCATTGATGTTTGCTTCTTCAGTCTGGGCTCCCATTTTTTTCGGAGAAAAGAAAAGTCGTTTTGAGTATTCAGTTAATTCGGCAGCACAATCAGGTTGTATGTCCGAAACATAGCAAAAGTCTTTTCTTTCAGCGAAAATTTGTTTCAAATCTTCTTCATTGATTACCTCTTTGCGCGCTGTATTAATTAATACAGCATTTGACGGCATAGAGGAAAGCAGTTGATGGTTAATTGATTTTTTGGTTTGTGCTGTAGCTGGAATGTGCAAGGAAACAAACTGACAGGTTTTGTACAATTCCTCAACCGATTCAACCACTGTAACACCGTCTTTTTCAATTTCCTGTTTTGAAACAAATGGATCAAAGGCGAATACCTGCATGCCAAATCCTTTTGCAATTCGTGCTACGTTTTTTCCAACATTACCATACGCATGAATTCCTAACTTTTTGTCTTTCAATTCAGTTCCTGAAGATCCATCGAAATGATTCCTTAACTGGAATACGACCATTCCAAAAACAAGTTCAGCAACAGCATTGCTATTCTGGCCGGGAGTATTCATGACAACCACTCCTTTCTCAGTGGCTGCAGCAAGATCAACATTATCATATCCTGCGCCGGCACGAACCACAATTTTAAGGTTTCTACCATTTTCAATCACATCCTTATCAACCTTATCACTTCGGATGATTACAGCGTCAACATCTTCGACCGCCAATATAAAATCTGATTGCTGAGTGTATTTTTCAAGAAAAACACAATTGTAATTTGCTTTAGCAAATATTGCTTTTATCTGATCAGAAGCAACTTTGGCAAAAGGCTTGTCTGTGGCAACGAGTATTTTTTTCATAAAAGGTTGTTTTACAATTCAGAAACTATTTTTTCATGTTTTCAAATTCCTGCATAACAGAAACCAATGCTTCAACACTCTCATAAGGGAGTGCGTTGTAGATGGAAGCCCTGAATCCACCAACATCACGGTGTCCCTGCAATCCAACCATGCCACGGGATGATGCGAATGCGTCAAATTCCTTTTCATACTGTACAAAGGCTTCAGTCATAACAAAACATACATTCATTCTGGAACGATCTTCTTTGGCAGGTACAGTAGCTCTGAACAATGGATTGCGATCAATTTCATTGTATAGCAGATCGGCTTTGCGAATATTGATTTTTTCCATTTCAGCGATTCCACCCATGTTTTTCAGCCATTTCAGTGTTTGTAAGGCAGCATAGATTGGAACAACGGGAGGTGTGTTGAACATCGACTCTTTTTCGATATGGGTTTTGTAATTTAACATGGTTGGAATCTTGCGATCTACTTTACCAAGAATATCATTTTTGATAATAACGAAAGTGACTCCGGCAGGAGCAAGGTTCTTTTGGGCACCACCATAAATTAAAGCATATTTGGAAACATCAATAACCCGGCTGAAAATATCGGATGACATATCTGCTACCAATGGAATCGGAGATTCAATCTGGTGGAGTATTTCAGTGCCAAAAATAGTATTGTTTGTTGTGATATGGAAGTAATCCGCATCTGTTGGGATTTCGAAACCACGTGGGATGTAGTTGAAATTTTTGTCTTCTGATGAAGCAACCACAACTACTTCACCAAAACCTTTGGCTTCTTTGATTGATTTGCGTGCCCATTCACCTGTATTAAGGTAAGCTGCTTTTTTGGCAAGCAGGTTAAAAGGAATCATGCTGAATTGCAGACTCGCTCCGCCTCCCAGAAAAATGACTGAATAACCTTCAGGAATATTTAACAACTCTTTAAATAAGGATTGGGCTTCTTCAACGACTGCAATAAACTGTTTGCTACGGTGTGAAACCTCCATGAGCGATAACCCCATACCAGCAAAGTCGATAAGTGCTTTGGCAGTATTTTCAATTGTGTACTGCGGCAGAATGGATGGTCCTGCGTAAAAATTGTGTTTCTTCATAGTTGTAAAGAATTAATAGTTATCAGTAAAATTAGCCTTTTTGATTTACCACAAAGGTAAAACAAATCATTTTATTGTGAAAATATTAACTAACAAAAAAAATCTAATTTCGCCCCAATATTTGTTATGAAATTATGATAAACTCTAAAGATAGATTATTTGCTTTTTGTCGGCTTGGTAAATTGCTAAATGCAACTTATGATATTAACAACCAGTATAATACATTGGAATATTCCGTTGAGGAAACATTGGCAATTGAGGGTTTGTCAAAAGCAAAATTCAATTGTCTTCAGCACAATGCCTGGTTTACCGCACAAAGTGTCAGTCAGGCAATCAAAGGTATATCAGCAATATTGGATGAAAATACGCTTTCTAAATGGTTTGAACAATATAATATTCCTGACCAATCGACTTTTCGGAAAGTAGGAGTTGTGATGGCAGGTAATATTCCCGCTGTTGGGTTTCATGATTTTCTTTGTGTATTGATTACAGGACATATCTTCGTTGGAAAATTGTCAGACGCTGATCGTTTCCTTTTACCTGCCATTGCCAGAATTTTAGTTGCAATTGATTCACGATTTGATTCTTACATTCATTTTACCACAGAAAGACTGACCGGATTTGATTCGGTTATCGCTACCGGTAGTGCAAATACTTCAAGGTATTTTGAGTATTATTTTGGAAAGTATCCCCATATAATTCGTTCTAACCGAAACAGTATCGCTGTTTTAAATGGTAAGGAAACAAAAGAAGAACTGCAATTACTTGGTTCCGATATCTTCAGTTATTTTGGATTGGGATGTCGGAATGTTTCAATGATTTTTGTTCCGGTCAATTATAATTTTGAAAATTTACTTGAAGTATTAACTGATAAAACTGAACTTATCAGCCATTCTAAATATTTCAACAATTATGAGTACAACAAAGCAATCATGCTGATCAATAGCGTAAATCATTATGATAACGGTATTGTATTGCTTAAGGAAGAAGATTCGATGAATTCTCCTGTTTCAGTGTTACATTATCATTATTACAATGCTGAAATTGAGGTAAAAAATTGGATTGAAACAAATTCAGAAAAAATACAATGCATCGTTTCCGGAAATAAAAATATTTTGAAATCAATCCCTTTTGGCAAATCTCAATTACCTGAAGTTTCAGATTATGCAGATGGAATTGATACAATGAAATTCCTGTTAGAACTCTGATTGCATTGGCTTTCGCAATTTGAAACATATAGATTTACAGCATTTTAACTATATTATTTAAGCCAATTTACTTTATAATTCTTAAAATTCAATTATAATCATCTGATTATGATCAGTTTATAAATATTGAGATTAATTGGTAAAAAAAGAGAAGATTATTAGGAATATTTGAATAAACATCATAATTTTGCAGCCCTAAAAATATAAGCAATTTTAGTGATGAGAAAAGACATTCACCCAAAAGATTACCGTTTAGTTGTGTTTAAAGATATGTCAAACGAATATACTTTCCTTTCACGTTCAACCGTGAAAACAAAGGAAACCATTGTTTGGGAAGACGGTAAAGAGTATCCAGTTGTAAAACTCGAGATATCACACACTTCACACCCTTACTATACAGGTAAGATGAAACTTGTTGACTCAGCTGGTCGTGTTGATAAATTCAAAACACGTTACAAAAAACGTTACGAATAATACTGCGTTTTTGATCAGGAAATATTTTTTAAAAGCTCATATCAGGCGGTATGGGCTTTTTTGCTGTGTTAAGTAATGAAGCCAGAATCTGAATAAAAATATTTGCAATTCTGTGGTCAATGAAAAAAAAAGTGTTTTTAACAAACAATTAGGAAAGTTCTTCGTTATTTGTCTATATTTGTTTGTTAAGAAAAAATACAAAATTTAACTCAACATTATCATGAATTACATTCTCTTCGATAGTTCAAACAGGTCTAATTTATTGCCGTTGGTGTTTACCCGTCCGGTGGCGGATTTGCGTTTTGGAATTCTCACTATCCGCGAAAAATGGGAAAAATACCTTGGCTCAAAAACTTCGAGTTTGACTGAGGGTTATCTTCAGGCTAAATTTCCATTGATTGAATCAGTCGAAAATATTTTAATCAATGGCTCTATATGCCCTAATCCTGAGCTTCTGAGTGAAATTTTAAAATTGAAATCAGGTTATTCTCTCATTAAAGATGAAACTGTAATCGCGATGTGTCTGTCAGCAGATGCTTTGAAATTACTCGGCGATCCTGATAGTAATTTCGAATGTGAAACAATTGAAACAAAAGTTGGGTATGTGAAAATTGAGAATGTTTGGGATTTATTCAATTATAATGAAAAAGCAATCAATGATGATTTTGTTTTATTGACATCCGGACGGAAATCACAAAAACTAAGCCCGACAAATCGTGCAATAAATCCTGAGAATATTTTCATTGAAGAGGGTGCTGTCGTCGAATATGCTATTCTTAACGCTTCCAAAGGCCCTATTTATATTGGTAAAGAAGCAGAAGTAATGGAAGGAGCCAAGGTACGTGGACCATTTGCAATGTGTGAGCATGCTGTGTTAAAAATGGATGCAAAAATTTACGGACCAACTACAGTCGGACCTTATTCAAAGATTGGAGGCGAGGTTACAAGTTCAGTTATTTTTGGATATTCAAATAAGGTTCATGATGGATTTTTAGGACATTCGGTTATTGGAGAATGGTGTAACATTGGTGCTGATACCAATACATCAAACCTTAAAAATACTTATGAAGAAGTAAAGCTCTGGAGTTATCCTGATGAAAGTTTTGTTTCTACTGGATTGCAGTTTTGCGGAACAATCATGGGTGATCATTCCAAGTGTGGAATAAACACCATGTTTAACACAGGAACTGTTGTAGGTGTAAACGTAAATGTTTATGGGTCCGGGTTCCAGCGTAACTTTATTCCTTCGTTTACATGGGGAGGCACACAAGGTTTCGCTGATTTTGAACTTAAAAAAGCATTCAGAATTGCTGAAGCTGTGTTTGCCAGACGTTCGAAAGTATTTGATAAAACAGAAAAAGCGATTCTTGTTGAAATCTACGGCCTGACACATAATAATCGTCGTGCCTGATACATAGTGGCACATTTATTGAACCAATTAAGGTGAATTATTTTTCATTTTGTATTCTTTATTGTTAATCAGGGAGTTATTTACTTATCATAAGTTGTAATTTTCTTTTTGGTATAGTAAAATGACCTTTAATTCATTAACCTGTCATATTGTCTTACAATTTATGGAAAATTTATTAAACCCGAATAACCTGTTATTCTCTGACATAGTAGAAGCTGATGCAGAGTTTATTCCTTTGTTGTCTTCTGAGGATGAAGAAATGATGAATGCTGAGGATATTCCGGAAGAACTGGCAATATTGCCTTTACGCAATGCTGTTCTGTTTCCGGGTGTTGTAATTCCAATAACTGTTGGTCGGGATAAATCGATCAAATTGGTAAAAGATGCATATAGAAAAGAAAAAATTATTGGTGTAATCACTCAACGAGACGCCAGTGTTGAAGATCCGACATTACAGGATCTGCATGAAATTGGTACTGTAGCTCAGATTATCAAAACCTTACAGATGCCTGATGGAAATACCACTGTGATTATTCAGGGAAAG
>CAJBPB010000052.1 GCA_903957365.1 uncultured Bacteroidota bacterium | reverse complement strand
TGGAAAGGAACCCTGCTTATCGAAATGAAAAGCCGTGGTAAAAACCTCGATCGTGCCTATCAGCAAGCCATTGACTATACCCACGGACTTACCGAAACCGAGCTTCCCAAATATATTCTCGTTTCCGATTTTGCCAGTTTCCGGCTCTTCGATCTCGACGAAAACAAGCGTTACGATTTTGCCCTGACTGATCTGGTCAGTCATGTGCAATTGTTTGGTTTTATCGCCGGTTATCAAAAGAGAAGCTATAAGGAAGAAGACCCGGTAAACATCGAAGCGGCTTACCACATGGGCGTTTTGCACGATGCCCTGAAGGAAGCCGGTTACACCGGACGTGACCTCGAAATTTACCTCGTGCGTCTGCTATTCTGCTTATTTGCAGATGATACGGGTATTTTTGAACGTAGTATTTTTCTCGATTATCTGAATCAAAAAACCAATACCGACGGCTCCGACCTCGGCATGCACCTCGCGCAATTGTTTCAGGTGCTGAATACGCCCAACGATAAACGGCAGAGAACCCTGGATGAAAGTCTGGCACAATTCCCCTATATCAACGGGCATTTGTTTGAGCAGCAGTTGCCGTTTGCCTCTTTCAACAGCAGGATGCGGACTACCTTACTTCAATGTTGCTCGCTCGACTGGAACAAGATTTCGCCCGCAATTTTTGGAAGTATGTTCCAGAGTGTGATGAACGAAACCGAACGCCGCAACCTCGGCGCGCATTATACTTCGGAGAAAAACATACTGAAACTGATCAAACCGCTTTTTCTGGATGCGCTGTGGCAGGAATTTGCCACGGCCAGAACCAGCTCCGGAAAACTCAGGACCTTTCATAAAAAGGTGGCTTCGCTGCGTTTTCTCGACCCGGCCTGCGGCTGTGGTAATTTTCTGGTAATTACCTACCGCGAATTGCGTCTGCTTGAACTGGCTATCCTGAAAGAGTTGCAGCGCGGGCAAATGGTTTCGGATATTTCGCAACTGGTGCTGTGCGATGTCGATAGGTTTTACGGTATCGAATACGAGGAATTTCCGGCACAGATTGCCCAGGTGGCGCTCTGGCTCACCGACCACCAGATGAATATGCAGGTTTCGGCGGAGTTTGGCGAATATTTTGTGCGTCTGCCTTTGAAAAAATCGGCCAAAATCGTGCACGGAAACGCGCTTCGCACCGACTGGGGCAGCCTCGTTGAACCTTTGCCATGGGAAACCACATCGAATTTTGACTATATTATTGGAAATCCGCCGTTTGTTGGTTCAAAATGGATGAGTTCGAGTCAGAGAGAAGATATAAAGCAATTTGAAAACGAAATCCAAAACAATGGAATTCTTGATTATGTGGCTTCTTGGTTTATTAAATCAGCACAATTGATTCAAGGGACAAAAATTAAAGTTGCATTTGTTTCTACAAACTCAATTTCACAAGGAGAGCAGGCTGGTACTCTCTGGAATCCAATGTTTAATAAATATAATATAAAAATACATTTTGCTCATAGAACCTTTAACTGGAAGAATGAAGCAAGAGGTAATGCAGCTGTGCATGTTGTAATTATTGGATTTGCAAATTTTGATTGTACTCCTAAATTTATTTTTGAATATAATGACAATAAGGATGAACCATTCAGAAGAGAAGTAAAAAATGTAAGCCCGTATTTAATTGAAGGCCCAGACTTCGCGATTACCAATAGAAGTAATCCAATTTGCGATGTTCCGCAATTAAAAACCGGGAACAAACCCATTGATGGTGGTAATTACATCTTCTCACTATCAGAGATGCTTGATTTTATAATAAAAGAACCAGAATCAAAAGAATATTTCAGAGAATTTATTGGTTCAGAAGAATTTATAAATGGAAATCCAAGATATATCTTATGGCTTAAAGATATTGACCCATCTAAATTAAAATCCTTGCCATTAATAAAAGAAAGGATTGAAAAAGTAATTAAATATAGGAAAAGTAGTAATAGCCTACCTACTCAGAAATTGGCAAGCCTTCCTACACGATTTCATACTGAAAATTATCCAACTAGAAGTTTTTTGATTATTCCTGAAGTGTCTTCTGAAAGAAGAAATTACATTCCAATTGGGTTTGAAAATCCTGGAATTGTATGTAGTAATAAACTTCGTTTGCTAGACAATGCTAATCTCTACCAGTTTGGCATTTTAGTGTCAAAAATGCACATGAACTGGATGAAAACTGTGACAGGTAGATTAAAATCTGATTACCAATACAGTGTATCAACTGTTTACAACAACTTTCCCTGGCCCGAAAATCCAACCGATAAGCAAAAGGAAGCCATTGAAACCGCCGCCCAAAAAGTGCTGGATGTACGTTTGGAATTCCCCGGCAGCAGTCTGGCCGATTTGTACAACCCGCTCACCATGCCACCCGCGCTGGTAAAAGTCCACAACGAACTCGACAAAGCTGTTGATCTGGCTTACCGACCACAACCATTTGCAAATGAAACGAATAGAATTGAGTATCTGTTTGGCTTGTATGATACCTACACCGCCGGTTTGTTTGTAAAACCGAAAAAGAAACCTAAAAAATAATCGCGCTTATCTTATTTTAAAATTATTGTTGATTTCTTTCATGTTTGCATACCAAACGGAGTTTTTCAATACTTCGCCAAACAGGCATGACTTTCCCTGATCTTTTATTATCCTAAACGCCTGGCTAAATATTTTTTTTGATCAATAATTAACTATTTATCCAATACACAGGATAGGTCCAATCTTCTTTTTATCACATTTTCAATTTGTAAGAGAATTAAAAATAAATTTGTAGTATCATATTTCTCAATGCATGGAATTTTCAAAAAGTAAGCTTACAGCCCTTGTCCTGCTAAGGTTGTCAATCGGTTGGCATTTTTTATTCGAAGGGCTGGTGAAGGTGATGAATCCTTCCTGGTCATCCAAAATATACCTGCTTGATTCAGGTGGTTTTATGAAGAGTATTTTCGAATGGATAGCAAACAATACAACAGTTTTACCTGTGATCGATTTCCTGAATGCCTGGGGGCTGACTGTTATTGGTTTTTCACTGATCGCCGGTCTATTCTCGCGTTATGCATCCTTTGCAGGGATGTTGTTGCTGGCTTCGTATTACCTTTCACATCCCGCTTTTCCTGGCATAGAATATATGTATCAAACAGATGGAAGTTATTTCATTATCAATAAAACTTTGGTTGAACTATTTGCTTTGTATGTTATTTTTTCATTTCCCACTGATCATTTCGTTGGCCTTGAGAGATTCCTGAAGCACGCGAAACACGCCCCGAAAGTATGAGTGCAGAACATTCAGAGCAAGATAAAATACAATTCAGCAGACGTGATGTGCTGGCCGGTTTGGTTTCACTTCCTGTGCTGGGCGCAATTGGTTATGGATTACTGAAACACCACGAAAACAAAACGAAATTGGGTTCAGGATTGTTACAGAACATCAAGCCGATTATTCCCGAAGGAATTCCACCGCTCGTCGGAGGGAAAACCATCAATATTGGTATTGTCGGCTGTGGCGGAAGAGGTGGATATCTTATGAAAGCCCTTGGTTTTGTGCATCCTGACCGTATTGATGAGTTTACCGAAAAGGCGAAAAATGACAAATATTGGTCTGATTATCTGAAAGAATTCAATTCGCAGGAAAACCTGAATATCAAAATTACTGCCGTTTGCGATGTGTTTGAAAAGAATGCAAAACGCGCCATTGAAACCGGGGCCAATAGTTTTCGAAACGGAAAAAACGGGCAAATGGAAGCGGCTCCCAATCGTTATCTTACCTACCAGGAACTGGTCGCTGCTCCCGAAGTAGATGCTGTTATCATCGCCACACCTGACCATCTGCATGTGCCAGTTGCCATTGAAGCTGCCAGGAATGGAAAGCATGTCTATTGTGAAAAACCATTGTCATGGACTGTTGCTGAAACTTTTGAAGTCCGTAAAACCGTGAAAGAAACCGGAATTGTTTTTCAATTGGGGCATCAGGGAAGACAAACCGAAAGTTATCAGGTGGCAAAGTCGTTGATCAACCAGAATGTAGCTGGGAAAATTTCGTTAATTGAAGTCTGTACAAACCGCAACGACCCCAATGGTGCCTGGGTGTATGATATTGATCCTGAGGGAAATCCGGAAACCATTGACTGGAAACAATTCATCGGGCCGGCGCCCTGGCACGAATTCAGTCCCGAACGCTTCTTCCGCTGGCGTTGCTGGTGGGATTACAGCACCGGACTGAGTGGCGATTTGTTTACCCATGAGTACGATGCTTTGAATCAGATTCTGAATCTTGGCATACCGCATTCAGCCATGGCTTCTGGCGGTATTTATTTTTATAAGGACGGACGAACTGTGCCCGATGTACTCAATATGGCTTTCGAATATCCTGAACGCGATCTTACATTACTATACAGCGCGACACTGGCCAGTGAGAAAAACCGCGGCAAAGTAATCATGGGCCACGATGCTTATATCGAACTCAACGAAACACTGGTTGTAAACCTCGATCCAAAATCGACACGTTACAAGGATGAAATCGAAAAAGGATTGCTCAATCCGCACGAACCCATTTATTCTTATGTTCCCGGACAAGGTAAAATAGATGCCATCACCACGCCAACGGAAAAGTATTTTGCCGGTCGTGGCCTCCTTTATACCTATCGCGATGGCAAGGCAGTCGATACAACCCACCTGCACCTGCGCGAGTGGTTGAACTGCATCCGGATGAACAATGGAACACAGCCAAGCTGCAATATTGACCAGGCTTTCGAAGAAGCTATAACGGCACATCTTGGTACCATTTCATACCACGAAGGACGCCGGACTTATTGGGATGAGGTGAACGAAAAAATAATATAATGATTTGATAATGAATAATAAACCCATCACCGGACAATCGAATAAACCAATCATTCAGGTTGGAATTGTGGGATTTGGATTATCGGGGAAGGTTTTTCATGCACCATTTATTGCAAATAATCCTTTATTTAACCTTCATACCATTGTCACAACAGGCAAAGAAGCAGGGATTTTATACCCAAAGACAAGGATATTGCCCGACTTTCAATCGTTGTGCGATGATCCTGATATCGATCTGATAGTAGTTTGTACTCCTTCTGCCTTGCATGCCGGACAAGCAAAACTCGCGATGCAATCGGGCAAGCATGTGATTGTCGAAAAGCCATTCGCAATGAACAGTAACGAGGTTTTTGATATGAATGAAACAGCAAAAATGACAGGCAAACTGTTGTTTCCATTTCATAACAGACGTTGGGATGGCGATTTCAAGACATTGAAACACCTCATAGATGAAGGTTACCTTGGAAATGTATTGGAATATGAATCACGTTTTGAAAGGTTTAATCCAATGATTGCAAGGGCTTCATGGCGTTTTGATCAGCCTGAAGGCGGTGGAATATTATTCGATCTCGGACCACATCTGATTGATCAGGCAATCTTTTTATTTGGAAGTCCACAAGCAGTAAGTTGCAGGCTGATGAATCAGCGTGAAGGAAGCAGGACCAACGATAGCCTCGATCTCATCCTCATTTATCCACAAATTACCGCACGTTTGAAAGCGGGATTACTTATCAGGGAAGCAGGCCCGCGTTTTATGGTTCACGGAACACTCGGGTCATTTATAAAATATGGCGCCGATCCTCAGGAAGACCAGTTAAGAAAGGGTAAAAAGCCGCAATGTAAAAATTTCGGGATTGAAGCAAAAAGAGAAGCCGGTTTACTGAATTCAATGCTTCATGGGAAACATTTCAGAGGCAGATATGAATCATTGCCTGGCAATTATATGGGTTTTTACGATGATGTGTATGCAGCCATTGTAAACCACAAAAAACAAAATGTCACCGTTGAAGAGGCTTTGCTGACAATACAAATCATCGAAGCCGCTGTGAAGAGTCATGAAGAGCAAAGGATTGTGAATTTCTCGATTTAAAACTATAAAACCAAAAGATATGAGTACGCGACGTGATTTTCTTCGTTC
>CAJBPB010000051.1 GCA_903957365.1 uncultured Bacteroidota bacterium | reverse complement strand
TTGCATATTTACAATTGTAACAGCCAGTAAAAACATCAGACCTGACCATGTTTCAGATGAAAAACGTACGTTCACCGCCGGAACAAACCACAAAAAATATGACATAAATAAATACAAAAACCTGAATTTCGGGTCCACTGACGAAAGTGACGTTCGAACAAATAAATGTATTACAATTAATGCCAGAGCAGCGGTCAATAATCTTAATACCAATGCTTTGTAATATGGATCGGTGACATTCAGAACCTTCAGGATTGAGAAAATCACATAGGCTATTGCAGGCTGAATCGTTTGACGGCTCATGGCCTTGAATTCCCATGCCTGCTCATCAACAGTATTGTCACCTGATTTTGCACCTGCAAATTCAATTATCTGGTAGTGTTCGTCAGCGTGGTAATAACCGGTACTATAAAATGCTGTAATAGCGTATATTATAATCGCAGCAAGGAAAATAAAACGATGTAACCGAACTTCGCCGACTAAAAAATCCATCTGTTTTCTGTTGAGATTTGTAATCAAAAGTACGGGGAATTAGCTATTCATCAAAGAAAAGTAACCTGCTTTAGAACAAATCGGTTGCACATACTCTATATCTGATAAACAGATTCAGATAAAATCTGCTGCTTCCTGTTGAGAAATTACTATTTATTGTACTAATTTTGACTGACAAAAAAAGAATACGATGTCACTCTTCCGTGTGTTATTTGCAATCATCTTCCCTCCTCTCGCGGTGATTGATAAAGGTTGCGGATCAGTTCTTATTGTATTCATTCTCACTCTAGCCGGTTGGATTCCAGGAGTTTTGGCGGCTTTGATTATAATCAACAAGAACAAATAATTATAAATGCTAAGCGTAGCGTCCCGCTACGCTTGCCTTTTCAGGCTTCCAGCCTTAAACTGAATAACTAATTTTACTTTATATTCAGATAGAATTAATTTACAGTAATAACAAATCTAAGTGTAGCGTCCCGCTAAGCTTGCCTTTTCAAGCTTCCAGCCTTAAACTGAATAACTAATTTTACTTTTTATTCAGATAGAAATAACAGAACAATTTGAACAAAGCCAAGTCCTGGTGAGTATGATCTGTTGTGCGTTGCAGGAAACTAAGCGGAGCATGATTCTTACCAAAAAATGGATGATTAGTTATTTGGCCAGAGGCCGGGTTTGGCCTGCGTAGCGGGACGCTACACAGAGCACGGATAGCCAACAAATCTAAGCGTAGCGTCCCGCTAAGCTTGCCTTTTCAAGCTTCCCGCCTTAAACTGAATAACAAATTTTACTTTTTATTCAGATAGAAATAACAGAACAATTTGAACAAAACCAAGCCCTGGTGAGACAAATCAGTTGTACGTTGCAGGAAACTACTTGGAGCATGATTCATACTAAAAAATGGATGATTAGTTATTTGGCCAGAGGCCGGGTTTGGCCTGCGTAGCGGGACGCTACACAGAGCACGGATAGCCAACAACGCTAAGCGTAGCGTCCCGCTACGCTTGCCTTATCAGGCTTCCAGCCTGAACATGAACAATATATTTTACTTTTTATTCAAATAGATTAATTTTATCTGTTCACATTGACTGACTTTAAAACAATTTCTTCATAATTAAAACCTCTGATTATGGCCGACACTTATCAGATTTCGGATCAAAGTGGCTTGTACTTTGTCACCCTGACAGTTATTGAATGGGTTGATATATTCACAAGAATGAACTACAAAGAGCTTATTATTAACAACTTGAACTATTGTCAAAAAAACAAAGGTCTTGAAATATATGCTTATGTCATTATGACAAACCATATTCATCTGATTGTTCGGAGCAATTCAGATAACCTGAGCGGGACTCTTCGTGACTTTAAAAGTTATACAAGTAAAGAGCTTCTTAAACTTGTTTCAATGCAGGAAGAAAGCAGGCAGGAATGGATGCTCAGAATATTTTCAAATGCCGCTTACAAACATAGAAGGAACAGCGTTTTTCAGCTATGGAGTCATAAAAACCATGCTGAACTTTTATGGTCCAACGAGTTTATCGAAGAAAAATTAGATTATATCCAAATGAATCCCGTGAGGACAGGTATTGTACTCCATCCTGAAGAATATTTGTTCTCCAGTGCAAAAAACTATGCTGGAGAAAATGTTCTGCTGGATGTTACACTGATTACAAAAAAGTGGAAAACAATGTGATAATCGGCCGGAGGCCTGGTGAGGCTTGCGTAGCGAGACGCTACGCAGAGCACGGTAGAATTATTTACAGTATTAACAACGCTAATCGTAGCGTCCCGGTAGCGGGACGCTACGCAGAGCGCAGGAGTTCGCTAACAACGCTAAGCGTAGCGTCCCGCTACGCTTGCCTTTTCAGGCTTCCAGCCTTAAACTGAATAACAAATTTTACTTTTTATTCAGAAAGAATTAATAGAACAATTTGAACAAAGCCCAGTCCTGGTGAGTCAGATCTGTTGTGCGTTGCAGGAAACTACGCGGAGCATGATTCATGCCAAAAAATGGATGATTAGTTATTTGGCCAGAGGCCGGGTTTGGCCTGCGTAGCGGGTCGCTACGCAGAGCCTGAGAGTTTCTCACTAAATTCAGTGTTTTTACGTATTAAAATTGAAAACTGAAACTTCTACTTTTGGCCGAAATATTTATTTCTGATTATCATCTAAACCAAAAGCCATGAAAAAAATCATTATCTCCATTGTTATTGTAATCCTTGGATTCAGTTTGTCTGGTAAAGCCCAGTGCATCAACGAAAAACTCAGTTATCCCATCTATAAACTTGGAGCAGCATTGGTTGATCAGTTTGATACCGATGGAAACGAAATCGTCCGGATTGAATACGACCTTGTTTTTACTTCCAAAGAATCATTTCGCAATTTATCAGCTGACTGGGAATACTCGATCATTGGATTTGCGGATGGTGGTGTGAAAGATCTGGATGTAAAAGTATATGAATATGATGATTTACTCGATAAATGGACTTTGGTTGCCGAGGATGCATCTTCCGAATCGTATGCAATGGCTACCGTGAAGCCTACCAAGGATGCCCTGTATAAAGTGGAAGTGATTGTATATTCTTTTAATGAGGGTTACAACGTTGCCCGCTATGGATTGATGTACGTTCACGAATAAAAAACTGGCACGCGTCCAAAGTATTGGTTGTCAAATCTTATTACGATCGCTTCATCAATTGTTGTTCATCCTGCACCTGCGATTTCATCAGTTTAATTGATTTCCGCAGGCTGAACACACCGTTTGCCAGATCAGAGGGTAATTCGACCATTTGCTGCAAAATAGCGCTTGCTTTATCAAGCTTATGAATCAGCTCATCCAAAACCGGACTTTTCTTTTTTATGCTTTGCATATTGTCGAGGTTCTTATTCCGAAAATTGATATAGTCGTCCCATTTGGAAACAGCAGCATTATAAATTTGGATTGCCTGATTGTAGAGATTTATATTCTCGTTGTACAATTCAACATCCAGATTATCATATAAAAATGACAGTCTTTTTACAATAGCCTGATTGGTAGTCTGTGATTCACCAATTCGACGGATTTCATTGATAATTCTCTGTTTATCTGACAATTGCAGATATTGATCAATAGAATCTTCAAAATCATAGGCTGTTTTTGTCTGAAAAAACTTGTTGTTTTTTGAGAATTGAGGAAATCTCAGAAACTGCCAGATGGGGTCGAATGGTATATGGCTCAAAATCATCTTTTCAGAAGAAACCATAAAATAGCTTTCATCAAATTCATGCTCATAAGTTCCGTTCACAAGGCTGCCCGACGACCAGGTCGGATCAAAAAGAAACCAGTTCTGATTAATTTCAGCAGCAATCCATGCATGCGGATTAGGATTGATTTTCCCATCCTGAATCGTATATCCGTCAATAACATAAGAATGGATACCTGCCAGTACACACAGACTGTCCATCAATCCGGCATACCCTCCGCATACCGATTTTCGGGTGCGAAAAGCAGATGCAATAATTTCCTGGTTTTCTTTTTTTGTTAATTCAGCGATCGAACTGTTGAAATCGTACACCAGATTTACGGCAATCCATCGGTGAATTGCACGAATCCGATCTTTTTCACCGATGAAGTTTGCTTTGATCCAGGAAGCCAATAACGGAATACTTTTTTCAGCTGAAGCAGGAACTTTAGCAACTTTTTGATCAATGCGATCCCAGTCATTTTGCTGCGGGAAAGCAGCAAAACCGACAAACAACAAAACCAAAAAGATACTTATCCGGGTATTGATCATTCTATATTAATTTGATAGCCTAAGGTTTTCCTTTGAATGAAAGGTTGAACATCAAAACGATGGAAAAGCAATTTTGTTTTAAAAAACAAAGCCTGAAAACAAATTGTTGTTCACAGGCTTCATTATATAATTTAATATCAAATAGTTAGTCTGACTCTTTTAAGATTTACTTTCCTTTACTGCTTCAATCAGTTGTGGCAAAACTTTAAAAACATCACCTACGATGCCGTAATCTGCCGCTTCAAATATGGGTGCATCCTTGTCTTTATTGATCGCAACAATACATTTGGAAGAACTAACGCCGCCTAAATGTTGGATTGCTCCGGAAATTCCAAAAGCGAAATATAAATTCGGGGAGATAATTTTTCCAGTCTGGCCAACATGTTCACCATGTGAACGCCAACCTTCGTCTGAAACAGGACGTGAACAGGCAAGTCCGGCACCAAGTAATGTGGCGAGCTCTTCAATCGGGCCCCAGTTTTCGGAAGCTTTCATACCACGACCGGCAGAAACAACAATATCGGCATCATTGAGCAGTACTTTTCCGGTAACCTTATTTGTTGACTCAATTTTGGTGGTGAAATCAGCTTCGGTTAAGCCGGCATCAAATTTCTCAATCGCTTCCTGAACTTTATTTTCAATCACACCAAAAGAATTTGGTGCAAGTGTAATTACTTTAATCGCTGTATGAATAGTTGTATTGGCAAAGGCTTTACCCGTGAAAACCATTTTTTTCACTGTAAACGGACTCAGGCTGACAGGCAATCCTTGTACACCACTTACAAGTCCGGCTTTAAGTTTTACCGATAAGCGTGGTGCAATCGCTTTTCCAAGATTGCTTTGGGCAAGAATCACAACCGAGGCATTCACATGCTTAGCCGCAGCAGCAACAGCAGTTGCAATCGCCTGATTATCGAGGGAGTTATAATCTTTGCAAGATGCACTCAACACTCTCCCAACACCATAATCAGCCAATTTAGCCAATTCACTATCTTCGACAGGTCCCAATGAAATGGCTGAAACAGAAACACCCATCTCAGCTGCAAGTTTTGCAGCATAAGAAGCGAGTTCAAAACTAACTTTCTTAAATTTTCCGTCCCAGTTTTCGGTATATACTAATACTGACATCTCTTTACTTTTTAATGATTTACAATACTTTGGCTTCTTCGTGCAAGAGTCTGATCAACTCTCTGGCCTGGTCTTCAGCAACCATCTTGCAGGCAGCTTTCGGAGCAGGTGATTCGAATGTAACGATACTTGTAAGTGTCTCTACTTCCATTGGGGCAACCACGGTCAGTTTTTTACTTCGGGCCATCATGATACCACGCATAGCCGGAATCCGTGGCTCTTTGGCAATACCTTTCTGAACAATAGCCAACAAGGGCAAATTCATGGCCAATGTTTGTGATCCACCATCAATTTCACGGCTGATTTTCAGATTACCGCTTTCTATTTGTATTCCTGAAACAGCTGAAACAGATTGAATACCAAGTAATTCTGCTAACATTCCTCCAACAGCAGCGCCATTATAATCAGATGCTTCAATACCTGCAAAAATCAGATCAAATCCTTTGGCAACCTGAGCCAACTGGGAAGCAACATAAAACGCGTCTTTAGGATCTGTATCGACACGTATGGCTTCATCGGCACCAACAGCCAGTGCTTTGCGCAATGTGCCTTCTGTTTCTGAACGACCGACATTGGCAACAAAAATACTTTCGATTGTACTGCCGGCAGCTTCTTTTAGCTCGAGTGCCCGTGTGAGGGCCAGCTCATCCCATGGATTGATAATCCATTGTACACCGTTCGTATCAAAAGCTGTTTTGTCGGCATTAAATTTGACTTTGGTAGTTGTGTCGGGCACATTACCAATCAATACCAATATTTTCATAGAGATATATTTAGATGATTATTTTTTTTGATGGGCAAAGATAAAAAAAAGTTCGAAGTGAGCTAAAGTGAACTAAAGTGAGTTAAAGTTAACTTATCTGCAATTAACAACTTCGCCTGTGTAGTGGCAAAATCGGACAGATAGCTCACTTCAAAAGGTCTCTCGAAATGACAATCTTCTGAATCTCGGAAGTGCCTTCATAAATCTGGGTGAGTTTGGCTTCGCGCATCAGGCGCTCAACATGGTATTCCTTCACATAACCATAACCACCGTGAATCTGAACTGCTTCGGTCGTAACTTCCATGGCAATATCGGCAGCATATTGCTTAGCCATAGCACTGGCTATGCCATAAGGCTGGTGATTGTCTTTCAACCAGGCTGCTTTCAGACAAAGGTTACGTGCGTTTTCAACTTTAACTGCCATCTCAGCAAGTTTGAAAGCTACCGATTGGTGATTGGCTATCACAGTTCCAAATGCTTTTCGTTCTTTTGAATAGGCAATGGAACGTTCGAGCGCTCCTGAAGCCAGTCCTACTGCCTGAGAAGCAATACCGATTCGTCCTGCCTCGAGCACCTGCATGGCAAATTTAAAACCAAATCCATCTTCACCAATACGATTTGATTTTGGTACTTTCACATCGGTAAACATGACCGAATGAGTATCAGAACTTCGCATTCCCATTTTATCTTCATGCGGTCCAAGACTAATTCCAGGCGAATTTTTATCTACGATCAGGGCATTGATGCCTTTGTGTTTTTTATCTGGATCAGTTTGTGCTATCAATATATATGTGGATGCCGAATTGGCATTAGTAATCCAGTTTTTTGTTCCGTTAACCAAATAGTAATCGCCTTTGTCTTCGGCAAGAGTGCGCTGACTGGTGGCATCGGAGCCTGCTTCAGGCTCTGATAAAAGAAAAGCACCAATCTTTTTTCCGCTTGCCAACGGACGAAGATATTTTTGTTTCTGTTCTTCTGTTCCAAATTTCTCCAGACCAAAGCAAACAAGCGAATTGTTAACCGAAACAATCACACTTGCAGATGCGTCTATTTTACTCAACTCTTCAATGGCCAATACGTATGAAATTGCGTCCAGACCACTTCCATCATACTTTGGATCGACCATCATTCCCATAAAACCTAGCGATGCAAGGTTTTTAATATGTTCGGCAGGAAACTCGGATCGTGCATCACGTTCCAAAACGTCTTTTATTAATTCGCGCTGTGCATAATCACGGGCTGCCTGTTGAATCATCAACTGCTCTTCTGAATACTCGAAATTCATAACTTATTGGTATAGAATTGTTTGTAACAATTATTTTATTATTACAAATGTAGATAAAACTTTTGGATCATGCTCTTCAGATATTGATTTCTGGAAGTTGATTTTGCTTTGCTGACTGGTAATCTAAAATCAGTGTATTAAAAATCTCCTGAACGGTTTTAATACCATGAATCGTGGAAGCAACCTGCCCGATTTCAAGCTCTCCTTCGACCAGATCACCTTCAAACATTCCTTTTCTGGCGCGGCCTTTACCAAGCAGTGCTTTTAATTCCTCAACCGAGACTCCGGATTGTTCCGCTGTTTTCACCTGATCAAAAAATGGATTTTTTAACAATCGGACCGGCACTAGCTTTTTCAACATCAAAGCGGTTGAACCATCACCAGCTTCAACAATCGCCTGCTTGAAAGCCATATGCGCTGAAGATTCGAAAGAGGAAGCAAACAAAGATCCGATCTGTACGCCATCGGCACCCAGGGCGAATGCTGCAAGCATTTGCTGACCACTGGCTATGCCACCAGCTGCAATCAATGGAATACTCACTTTTTCGCGTATCATCGGGATGAGTGTCATAGTGGTGGTCTCCTCGATACCATTGTGACCGCCGGCCTCAAAACCTTCAGCTACTATTGCATCCACGCCGGCCTCCACAGCCTTTAATGCAAATTTCAGGTTGGCAATCACATGTACCACTTTCATTCCTTTTGATTTCAGGTAACTTGTGTATTTTGCAGGATTTCCGGCTGAAGTAAATACAACCGGGACTTTCTCAGATACCAGAATTTCAATTACTTCATCCGTTTGAAAATAAAGCAAGGGGATATTTACGCCAAAAGGTTTGTCTGTAGCTGCCTTACACTTCTGAATATGTGTTCGTAAAACCTCAGGTGACATTGAACCTGCACCGATAAGTCCCAATCCTCCGGAATTACTTACTGCCGAAGCGAGTTTCCAACCTGAACACCATATCATTCCCGCCTGAATAATGGGATAACGAATATTAAGCAAATCAGTGATACGGTTTTTCATCCTATTTAGTTTTTGCTGTTTAATTCAATTAATTGACAATCAATTTTCTGGAAGCCACGATATATCCTTTTTGATTCACTATCATGAGCACATAAAAACCAGATGGCACATTGCTGATATCGATCCTGAAGTTTTCCTGATTAACATCTTGTTCCAAAATTGATTGACCCGACAAATTTGAAATGATCAAATGATGACCACTAATTAGCTCAACAGGAACCCCAACTACAAGTTGATCATTGGCAGGAACAGGCCACAAACTGATACGGTTTTGAAAGTCAGAGGTATTGATATCGGTCGGTGAATTATTGATCGGGATATGAAAATCAGCCCCATTGTTGTTGTTCCAGGTATCGTTGTTGTAATGGATCACAAAATCGACTGCTGATACTACCTGTCCGGGATTATCAAAAGGTCCGAGCTGAATAGTGATATTTCCTTCATTATCAGGGCCTGTCATGGTTGATTCGATGGCAGGACCCGTGCCATTGAACAGGACAGAACCTGCCGGCCAGTATGCATTGTTGGGTGTTTGCCAGGTAAGTCCGTTTGTGCTGACACCCCAGTGTAGTTTTGCTCCAATGCTTACATCAGTTTGCGTAATTGTGATTACATCATTCAGGTCTGGATTTGTTGGAGTCCAGAAAACGCCATTTTGTCCGCCACCACCTGGATTCGAAGGGCCAACATAAACATGTTGAATAGGTGATTTTGCTATATTATTTTCGTTATCTGCTACTTCCACATAATAATCGAGTAGTTTTTCGGCAATCCCGGCAATTTCAGCATAGTACTCACCGGCAATATAATCAGGCAAAATAAAGAAGTTTACCTCAGGATTATTGGCGACATTACCTGTAGGGAAATTGCGGTAGCTCATGGTAATTGATTGCCAGGCCTGCACTCCGGCGCCACCGGCAAAGGTTTCATTGTCGTTGTCTGCCACCGGATTGGTACCATCATTGTCAATACGGTATTTTAAAACCGATGATTGCACACCTGAAACATCATAGGCAAAAGTCCAGACATGAAAATCGGATGCGTTTTGATGTTGCTGATAGCCATAGTTTGGTCCAAAGCCTGTTCCGCCAGGGTTATATGGATATCGTTGCGGAATGAAAACCGTCGGCGCTGTATTGTCGGTTCCCTCATGGGCTGCAATTACCTGATCGGCAAATGCACAGGCGCGGTTGGCAGCCAGCGACTGTTTTACCTCCATATCAAGTGAGGTACCGTAATACATATATCCGCTATTGTAGGCCGGAAGCAGAAAATGCCAGGCTCTTTCGGCAGCATTGGCAGATGCGGAAGGATTGACTATATTGGCAATATTCAGGTTACCCTGAAGATCTTCAGCCATCTGAACACGGTTCTCGGCTGCCACAAGCACTGCCCAGTTACGCGCATCTTCAGTCCAACCTTCAGGATTAAACACATAATCAGAGGTGTACATCGGCCACAACCAGTTGATAAACTGCGGATGTCCCCAGTCGTTGGCAGCATTCACCCATGATCCGTCCTCAACATGTACCACATCATTTTCAGGTACCGGATGATTCGCCAGGAACTGTTCAATAGTTGAAGGGACGTACCCTTTAGAAGCAGCTTCATTGGCAAAGCCGGGAACCGAATTGGTATAGTAATCATAACCGCCTCCCCAGGCATTATCTCCGTCGTGGGCCAGTAATACCATCGAAGGATGGGCTGCATCATTAAAAGGTGCAATACTGGCATCAATCGTTCCTGTCCCCATGGTTGAATAACCATTCTGATAACTGAGCACATCATCCATCGGAACGACTGTTATCTTATATTCTGTGCCAGATTCGGGATCAACATATTTTGCTTTGTGTGCCTGATAGCAATAAGGAGCTGCAAAAGTTCCGCCGCGTCCATCAATCTGGCCACTCCACCAATGCAATCCATTGGTTGCCACTTTATCCGCCTGATTGGGCGGATCGATGTTACAAACAGCTGTTCCATATTGTAAAGGATAATCATTGAGTGTGCGGGCGAGGTGACTGTTAGCAATTACTGCCCATTGAATTCCTTCTTCGGCCAATGCTTTGATATTACGTTCACTGAATGAACATTCGGCGGGCCAGTAGCCTTTCGAATAGTTTGGTGAGCTGCCGAAATTCAGACCATACAAATAACGATGTGCCTGAATCTGTCGTCGAAGCATCTTATCACTCAGCAAGGGGGACAATGCATGGTCTTTTGTAAATGAGACGATATCCATACGAGGCTTGCCACCCGAAGTGGTCCATCCACGGGCACTTACAAAACTGCTTTGCCACCCACTATAATAACCCCATTGCCCTGCACCAGCCAGACTGTTAACATTCTCCATCAGGCAACCCGAATAATTTACCTGTGCTCCGGCTTCAGACAAGCCAAGTAGTGATTGAACAGCATCTTTGGCCCTGTATTGATATACTGCTTTACGGTCGTCATTACTGAATATTTCCTGAATATTATTGAGCGGATGCTGCTGGCCATCGGAATACCAGTTGCCATTGTTCCATTTGAGATATTGCGATTCCCTTGCATTCTGGTGCTGATACGGATTCCAGATGCTGGTTTCAGGCCAGTAAATGGGTTGCTCAAGATGCCACAGATAGCTTGTATGGACCTGAGCAGTAGAAAATAAAAAGGAAAAAATCGATAGAGAAAGGAATACAGTCTGTTTTAATAATTGCATTAAAAACGTCTTGGTAAACATTGTAACTTGTTTTTATTCTCCCTCGTCATTCATTTCCTTCATCATGGCATCCACAATATTATATGCGCCATCCCAGATGTCAGTAATCTGTGCATCCAGCATATAACATGGGGTAGTAAAAACGAGGTGCTCAGCATCGTACACCACATCACCATGTTCAGTTTCGACATGTGTTCCGCCAAATGCTTCAATCACCTGTATTGTGTCTTCATCAGTTCCAATGGTAACATTTACATCACCAAGTACTTTCGTGACAAAAGTTGGAGAAATACACATGGCTCCAATGGGTTTCCTGGCTTTATGCATCGCCTTGATCGCAGCTTCTACCTCGGGATTCACGCTTGCATTTGCTCCCTGAAATGCAACTGTGGAAAGGTTTTTGGCTGCACCAAATCCACCTGGGAACAGCAATGCATCGAAATCCTTTTCATGAAAGAGTGAAAGTGGCTTGATGTTGCCTCTCGCAATGCGGGCTGCTTCGACCAACACATTTCTTTTTTCGGGCATCTCGGCTCCGGTAAGATGATTCACTACATGATGCTGCATAACATCCGGAGCGAAACATTGATAATCACCACCTGTTTCTTTGATAGCAAGCATTGCAAGTGTGGCTTCATGAATTTCAGCTCCATCATAAACACCACAACCAGCAAGAACAACGGCAAATTTTTTCATGGTTTCTTTTTTTTTAAGTAATCTGATAAACAAAGATAAGGTTTAGATTCTGTATTGGTTATCTGATACTTTTCTTTTTTTGGGGGAAAATATTTTTTCCGTAAAGGATCAACATTATGATCAAAATAATAAAATACAGTGTGGTTATTGAACTTTTAAGTAAAGTGAACAGGCTGGTCGTTTTGATTAATCCTACTGAAATATGAGGATAACTACTTATCATTGCGATAATTCCAAAATTTTCAAGATAGTCAGATAAGCCAGCAAAAACGGGTAAATAACATAAATAGAACCAGTTGGTTTCCAACTTTCCATATTTACTGAGAAACCATGCCATAATCAGGCAGAAACTGATGCCGGACAGTAAAGGAAAAATCAGATCAAGTGGAAGCTGGTTAAACAAATATGTGCTTCTTCCTTCCGCACCTAGCGCATCAAAAAGTGTATTTACATATACTGCATCATAACCGGTTGGCATCAGATCCAATATCCGCATTCCTCCTGCCATTGACATGACTTTCGGACCGGTAATACCAAGCATAATGCCATAAATAATCCCTGTCAAAACAAAGAAAATCAATATTTTTTTACCAATCAGATTGCGTTTGATCAGTTCCTTCATTATAATTTCTGTTTATGGTTAACAGACATGAAACACAATAAATAATGTTTGTCCAAAAAGTCGAGAGTTTGATTCAGAATGTTCGAGTTCGAGGTTTCGATGAGCTGAAAATCAGAAGTGTACTGAGGTACATGACTGATTTGAAGATCGAGAATAACGAAGAAATCGGACATTATGGATAAACTCTAATTATTAACCCAACGCCACATCCAGAAGCATCATGGTTGCAAAGCCCAACATGGCACCGATGGTTGAAAAGTCAGTCTCATTTCCGGATTGTGATTCAGGAATCAATTCTTCTACCACAACAAAAATCATGGCGCCCGCGGCAAACGACAGCGCATAAGGTAGTAATGGTTCAATCGTTAATACGAGATAAGCGCCAAGCACACCAGCAATCGGTTCAACAATACCCGACATCTGACCATAATTAAACGCTTTTAATCTGGAAAATCCTTCACGCCGCAAAGGAATTGAGACAGCTGCACCTTCCGGGAAATTTTGTAAACCGATACCAATTGCAAGGGCTATTGCACCTGCAAGCATGCCTGTGTCAGGATTATTTGCCAAAGCACCAAAAGCGACACCAACGGCAAGCCCTTCCGGAATATTATGCAATGTAATGGCAAGAACAAGCAAAACACTTCGCTGCCAGGTTGTTTTAATCCCTTCAGCCTTGTCGATAGAAAGTCCGAGATGCAGGTGAGGAAGCAATTTATCGACAAGCAACAGAAATGCGCCACCTGCCAAAAAACCTACCAGAGCCGGAACCCAGGGAATGGATCCGTTGGCCTCGGCCATTTCAATTGCTGGTTTCAACAGTGACCAGAAACTGGCGGCAATCATCACACCGGCGGCAAATCCCAGCATGGAATTGAGCACCCTCTTGTTGATCGATTTAAAGAAAAACACCATCGCAGCGCCCAATGCTGTGACACCCCAGGTAAATAAGGTGGCAATGAGCGCCAGTAAAACAGGGTTTATTTCGAGTAATGATTCTAAATTCATATCAGTTTCCTTTTCAAAAATAACCAAATTAGTCTGGCATTGTTCAAGGATAGACTACAGCGTTATTATTATTTATAATATTCCATTTACAATTCATTCATAACCAATATTAAAAAGGTTTGAAATGATTGAATTAATTAGTCTGCACGATTCAAAACTATGGCTTTGATCTCACAAACTATAATAAATTCTTATACTCCTCTTTTATACACAATTGCAACAATTGTTACATCGTCACCACCCATATTGATTGTCATTCCGTATGGTTTTTCAGGAGTGATTTCGATTTGGGCATCACCTGCTTTTCCGGTGAGTTGCTGCCAGATGGTAACGGCCTGATGCACACCTGTGGCTCCGGTAGGATGTCCCCAACCTATAAGTCCACCGGTTGTATTCATCGGAATTTTTCCTGTACGTGAGGTATTTCCTTCGGCGATAAACTCAGCACCTTTTCCGGGAGTCGTTAATCCGAGCGCTTCCACACCCAAAACACCCACAATACTGAAGCAATCGTGGATTTCGATGGTGCCAACCTGATCAATGGTGATACCTGCCGTTTCCATTGCTTTCGCTACAGCTTTTTTAACCGTTGTTAATTCTAGTAAATCTGGAGGATCATTTGTTATATTGCGGGTCATCTGTGCCCAGCCCACGACCTCAACCGCATCTTTTTTATCAATTCCAATGCGTTTCAATCCTTCCTCCGAGACTATCGCAATCGCGGAAGCGCCATCTGACACTTTCGAACAATCAAGCACATTCAGGTGATCAACAAAACTTTTTCCGTTGGGTTTCATACCATGGTACAAGGTTTCAAGATCAGCGGTTGAATTGTGAAATTCCTGTGCTGTTGAATCTAAACGGGCATTTTCCATATCATTACAGAACCATTTTCCCATGCCTTTGCGGGTATAATCGTAGCCATATTTTTCATAATATGCACCAGCCCGGTCCGAATTTTGTCCGGGAAAGAAATAGGCATGGCTGTTTTTGCGTTTCTGATACCAACCGGCTCCGGCAAGAATATCTGCGCCATAAATCGCTTTTACGGTGTTCTGAACCTCCACACCTGTTGCCAGCACAACCTCAGCAGTCTCAGAAAGAACCGACCTGATTCCGGAAATTAACGCCAGACCGCCAGAAGCGCAGGCACCTTCGACGCGCATAGCAGGTTTAAATTCCAAACCCGGATCAATCATTCCTATAAACCCACCAATGTGCCCCTGTTTGTTAAAACGGGCTGCCATAAAATTACCGATGAAGGACTCGTCCACTTTTTCAGCACCGCCAATCTGCTTAAGCACTCCATTTCCGGCTTCACTGATATAATGTTCCAGACCTGGACGATCTTTTTTTGGATTAAACTCTTTGCGACCGGTGCCCATTGAAATGGTGTTGTAACCGGCAGTCATGTATATTTTTCTTTTCATTTTTTTGTGTTATTGTTGATATTTAAATAGTTATAGAAGTTCGGAGTGAACTAAAGTGAGCTAAAGTGCCTAAAGTTGGCCTCACTTTCTTTTTCTATTCAAAAAAACTGTTAACCGGCCCATAGGCATGGAAGAAGCCCGTGAGCATCACCGTGTTTACATCCTGTTCGCTATTGGCAACTTTATCAGTAACCAACTGACGGCCAATGCTATCTGAACGTTTTCCATAACGAATTGCAAGTATGGCTCCTTCGGTATTCATGGTTTTCATTTCATTAAAATAGGGGCCAAAATGAGATTCATTATTGGCGATCCTGACCGCAGCTTTCCATGGTTTGAAACTTTTCGGCAATGCCCCTAGTTGTTCATCTGATTTGGATGAGAAGCTATCAAATGAAACATAACTGCCAGTTTCAATATTGTAAACTGCAACCGGAGCTCCTTTTTCATATTTCAGGAATCCATCTTTTTGTGCACCACTCGACAATTGACCTCCTTTAACATCCTTTTCCATCATCTTATCGAGCAGATCACAATGCAGATCTTCATTCGCCAGAAATGGATTCATCACTTTCATGATAAACTGGACAACATCAACACCAACATAATCAATAAGTTGAAAGATGCCCATCGGCCTGACAAGGAAATCCTGACTTACTTTGTTTACTTTGTAAATTGCTTCAGTAAGCGGAATTGCTTTTGCCAGCTCAAGTGCCTGACTAATCCCGTGTAAAGCGTCACGCATGAAATGTCCGTTGCCAATAAATCCAGCAAAGTCGTTACTCGGTACAACTACTTTTCTCAATGATTTTGCATAGCTGTTGGCAAACTGCGTTGCTTCGGGCAATGTGTTGGCTGTAACGATCAGTTCAACCAATTTTTGGATTGCAGGTGGATTGTAAAAATGAAATCCAAGCACACGTCCTTTCAATCCGGCTTCATCCTCGATGATGTGAATCGGAACAGAGGATGTATTGGTGAAAAACCAGGGTTGATTGGGGTTATTCGCGTCAATCTGTTGTAAGATCTTTACTTTCAAATCCTTGTTCTCGCTGACCGCTTCGAATACCAGATTCGATCTATAGGAAGTTTCCATTGCGGTTGTTGGCCTAACAATGCGCAATACATCATTGATATATTGCTCAATGATATCGAAATTCTCAATCAGGTCAGCACGGTCAGCATACATCTGCCTCAACCAGACTGCCTTTTTTTCGGCAATTTTCTGTACCTGAACACGCAAATAGTCCATCAGTCCGGCCAATCCATCATCTGACAGATCAATGGCATTGAGCACAAAAGTCTTGCCTTTGTTTTCTGGTTTCAGACTGATATCGGCCATTTCAACAGCTGTCAGCAGCAAAATTCCACTGCCCATCTTTCCGGCAGCGCCAAGCACCGAAACATGTTTTAATCTTTCATCGTAATTCATATAATATTGTATTATTGTTCTTGATCTTTGTAAAATGGTTATGTAAATTTTCTGAATGAATCAGGTTAAATTCAAAATCACCAGACAGGTGGTCGTTTTTCTAAGAATGCTTTCATTCCTTCTTCACCTTCTGATTTTGCACCAAAGAGCGATCCAAAATGCATTGCTTCAAGATCGTTACCAGCCTCAAAATCCATCCCCAGACCTTTTCTTACAGTAAATTTAATCAGTTGAATTGCTTTCGGTCCTTTGGAAGCAATTGATTTTGCCAGCCGCATGGCTTCTTCAATAAGTTGTTCGGGCTCAGTCAGTTTTTGCACCAATCCAATTCTTAATGCTTCGTCAGCGCCAATAATTTCAGCCGTTGTCAAAAGAAAAAGGGCATTTGCCATCCCAACAAGGCGCGGAAGACGCTGTGTTCCGGCAAAACCAGGTATCAACCCAAGGTTTACTTCTGGCTGTCCAAGTTTTGCTTTGCTTGATGCAATTCTGAAATCACATGCCATTGCGAGTTCAAGCCCGCCGCCCAAAGCAAAACCATTTATGGCAGCTATAACCGGAAAAGGTGCTTTTTCGATAGACCGGAATGTGTTCTGACCCATCCGGCTAAAACCACTTCCTTCCATCACAGTTTTATTAACCATCTCAGCAATATCCGCTCCGGCAACAAATGCTTTTCCTTCGCCTGTAAGTACCATTACACGAACTGCATCGTTTTGTGTTAATGCAGCTAATAAATGATCCATTTCCTTGAAAAACAAGGTATTCAAAGCATTCAATGCCTGTGGACGGGAAACAGTAACCAGAGCGATTCCCTCATTGATTTCATGTTTGAGAATTTGATATTCCATATGAAAATTGACTTTTGATTATTTTGTCAAATTTAAATGAAATCTTTTGCAATCGATTGAAAGTTTTGAAAAAAGTTGAAAGCAGGAAGTGGGAAGTGGCCTGTGTTAGCGGCACGACGCGGGAAGTCGGTAATTAACGTCAGGAGGATTTATTTCTCGTTACTGAAAAAACTGAAATTCACTTTACCGTAGTGTCTCTGATCAGTATATTTAGGATGTTCTGAAAAGGAAATATTAATTGGATGTTCTACAACTAAAATTCCATCTGTTTCCAGAATCTGCTGGTCAAAAATTAAATCGACGAGTTTTTGGTAGTCTGGCGAATCGAATGGCGGATCTGCGAAAATGAGATTATATTTTTGATGATGATGCGGAATAAACTGAAACACATCCGATTTGGCTGTCCTGAGGTGTTCCATACCAAGTTTCTCAGCAGTTTGATGGATAAACTGAATACAATGAAAATTATTGTCAACAGCTATGACTTTGCTGCCGCGTGAAACAAATTCGTAAGAAATATTTCCGGTTCCTGCAAAGAGATCCAGTACATGCAGGTCTTCAAAATCGATCAGATTATTCAGGATGTTAAACAAGCTTTCCTTCGCCATGTCTGTTGTGGGTCGTACTGGCAGACTGGTCGGTGCCTGGATTATTCTTCGCTGATATTTACCTCTTATAATTCGCATTGCTGGGCATTGAAAAGTATGAAATATTGCGACGACTGTATGTCGTCGAGTGTATAGCTGTATTTGAAATTTTCATTGCGCGCTACAAATCTACTGTTGCGGATATGATGCCAGGCAAGTTCATACAGTGGTGAATCCTTATCAATCAATCCGGAATAATTGATCTCAGTAGTTTCAGGATTCAATCGTAACTGTTCCATTGAAAAAAGCAGGAAATAAAGAAAATCTTCTTTGGTTGTAAATTTGAAATGATTGTAAAAATGCAGTTTTTCTTCACGAAGTACTACTAAATCAAATATCTGATCGCGAACGTGCACAAAAACCTTGTCTTCGAATCCTTTATTTTTATTTGATACAAGTAAACTTTCGATCAAAACTGAACTCAGATGCACGATAGTCGCATTGGCCCAAAGCTCCTTTATTTTCGCTACTATTGGATTCGAAAGATAATAGACATTCTTTGCGTCAGAGTTTTTGAGTGTATCAACCGCAATACGACTATTATCACGATATGTCTGATTGAAAGCCAGATAGGTTCCCTTTTCCTTTTCTTCAAACAATGGTGAAGGAATCAAAGTGTTTGCAACATGGTCAATTATCACCATTACGGATTGATAAGGATATGCAATCCATTGCCTGTGCATGATTATTTCATCGAGCAGTGAAGCATATTTAATTTCATCCGTGGGGGGAGTGAATTTAAAAACCTCCAATCCGATATATTTTTGCTTGTCAGCTGAATAAATGACAAAAGAAAAACCACCCGGTGATAGCCGGATGGTTAGATGAAAGTTTCTTGTAGAATCTTCTCTGAATGCCTTGTCCAGGCGACTGAAAATCGGTTTAGCCGGAGCAATCATGGCTTCAGCAACATCATTCCCAGTTACCGTCGGTCGATGGTTCATCCATCGATCCAACCTTCAGACCACCGAATTTATTGATGTCTTCACGGCTCGCAGCGAGATTATTGATACGTTGTTCTTCAAGGCCAGCCAAATAATCTTTAAATGGAATTTTGGCTTCAAAAACACTCACCTTAACACCGCCACGGTCGATTGAACCTGCATTCAATTCGATTATTTTTCCATTGCTATGAGGTACAAAACGTAAATCATTTACATTGAAAGATTTTCTCTTACTGAACAAAGAGTCACTAACTTTTACATAACCCAGCGTGTCAGCAATGGTTTTTGTAAAGGTTGTATCGCTGGGATCAGGGATCAGTTTTACAACAGGAATCTCGTAACGCTGAATGAAATTGATCAATGAATCAAAACTTTTTGTGTAACGACTATTGGCCTGTTTGAAAAACGATTGCGCTGTACGAATGTCTTTAAGGCGCTGAATTACTTCAACTTCCCTTTGTGATCTGGCTTCGTTAAAATGAATTGGCTTCATTAAACTAGCATAAATCATGTAACCCAATACTATGATTACAACTGCAAGACCTAATTTTATGATAATGTCTTTCATCACGAATTTGATTTTTTATATGGCAAAAGTAAGTTTTTTTTTATCCAAAAACATTTTTTGAATTTAGAAACTGTTTAAAATTTAAATCCTCTTCTAAAGACTTTTCAAATTTAATTTTCAATGTTAATTATTTTCCACAAATCGTATTGTAATCCGGAACAAAATCGAGGTATTCCAACTGTCCGTTCTTACTGTTAATTCGGCAACAATATTGTGATTTTCCGTTTGTGAGCCACAGGTAGTTTACTTTGAGTTTAAAATTGTAGCGGGCTGCCTGTTCGAGGACCGATTGATCAATTAAAACTGATTCGGCTTTACATTCGACGATCATTACCGGTTTTCCTTCATTGGTGAATACTACAACATCACAGCGTTTTTGTAAACTATTCATTTGAAGTGCATACTCAACAGCAATCAAACTTTGTGGAACTTTTAAAGCGTTAATCAATTGATAAAGTGTATTCTGACGTACTTCTTCCTCGGGTGTGAGCGCAACATATTTTCGCCGCAACGGGTCGTAAACCTGTCTCTTTTCGTTGTGTATTCTTATTTTAAACCATTGCATACCTATAGTCAGAACTTAGTTATCTTAAAATAATTTGTAAATGTACTGAAAAGGATTTTTAACAGAAAATATTGCCATTTAAACTCAAATCTGGTCCGTTTATAAGGTAGCACAAATGAAGACCTTGTGATGTCATTGCTATAAAAACTGTACATTTGCTGGTCAAAATGATCAGGTATGAAAACTAAAAAAGAGATTGTTGATAATTGGCTGCCTCGTTACACCGGCTTACCAATCGATGAGTTCGGCGAGTATATTATTTTGACTAATTTTCATCAATACCTCGATCTTTTTGCTGAATGGCATAATGTTCCCGTTATCGGAGGCGATCATCCGATGCCCTGTGCCACCTCAGGCGATATTACCATTATTAATTTCAGCATGGGTAGTGCCAATGCAGCTACTATCATGGATTTACTAAGTGCGATTCATCCCAAGGCTGTGCTGTTTCTGGGTAAATGCGGTGGACTAAAAAGAAAGAATAAACTGGGCGATTTCATCTTACCCATCGCAGCCATCCGTGGCGAAGGAACTTCCAATGATTACCTTCCGGTTGAAGTCCCGGCCCTTCCGGCATTTAGTCTGCAAAAAGCCATTTCAACAAGTATTCGTGACCACGAACGCGATTATTGGACCGGCACAGTTTATACTACCAACCGCCGTGTTTGGGAACATGACGATGAGTTCAAAGAATATCTGGTTAAGACACGAAGCATGGCCATCGATATGGAGACTGCAACGATATTTACTGTTGGATTTGTCAACGAAATCCCAACCGGTGCCCTGTTGCTTGTTACTGATCAGCCCATGGTATCTGAAGGTGTTAAAACATCGGACAGCGATAGAAAAGTAAACCAACGATATGTTTCTGAGCATTTGAGAATTGGAATTGATGCTCTTCAACACCTTATTAACCAAGGTCTTACCGTGAAACACCTTCGTTTTTAATCGCCTAATCAACCTAAAGTGACCTTTGATCAACTAATCACCAACATACGTAACAAAGTATATTCACCCATCTATTTTTTAATGGGTGAAGAGCCATATTTTATCGATACCATTTCCGATCTGCTCGAAGAAACCGTACTCGAGCCCATGTATAAGGAATTCAATCTTGTGGTAGCTTATGGACGCGATGTAGATGTATCGGCAATCATCAATCAGGCACGTAGTTACCCTATGACAGGCAATTACCAGCTTTTTATCGTGAAAGAAGCCCAGGATGTGAAGGATATTGAAAAGCTTGAACCATTGTTAACATCGATTCCTATAAGCACAATCCTGGTCATCAATTATAAATATAAGAAACTTGATAAAAGAAAGACCTTCACCAAACTTGTTGAAAAACATGGTGTTCTTTTTGAATCTAAAAAACTGTACGACAATAATATACCTGACTGGATTGTTAAATATCTGCAAAACCGTAATTATTCAATTGAACCCAAAGCCTGCCAGATGCTCGCCGATTTTTTGGGTACCGATCTGCACAAAGTGCGGAATGAACTTGAAAAACTGATGATAAATCTCCCGGTAAAATCGCGTATTACCGAAGATGATGTGGAGAGAAACACAGGTATTTCAAAAGATTTCAATATTTTCGAATTACAGAAAGCATTGGGCTTCAGAGATATTTTCAAAGCAAACCAGATTATCAATTACTTTGGCAGTAACAAAGACAATCCGATACAGATGGTAGTTGTGCTCTTGTACAGCTATTTTTTGAAAATCCTGAAAATCCATTATGCACCCGATAAATCTAAAAATGGAATTGCCGGATTGATCGGAGTCAATCCATTTCTGGTAGACGATTATCTGAAAGCATCTCAGAATTATAATATTGCCAAATTAGTAGAAATCATTGCTTTGTTACGTGAATTCGACCTGAAAGGAAAAGGATTGGGAAGTCAGAATATTGAAGACGGAGAACTGTATAAAGAAATGGTTTTTAGGATATTACATTAAAATAGTGACTAAAGTGAGCTAAAGTTCGGAGTGAACTAAAGTTGAAAAAACAAAAAAATAAGTTAATAAAGTCAGGTATCTGGCTGAATGGGCAGTCAGGAAGTTGAATCGAATCACATATACTTTTAAACTTTAGTTCACTATTGTTCACTCCCAACTTTAGTTCACTCTACTTCACTCCGAACTTTAGTTCACTTATAAAGCTCCTCAATCATTCCGGCATATTTCAGTTGTAAAAATTTCCTTTTTAGCTTCATGGTTGGCGAGAGTTCACCGGTATCAACATTCCACGAATCGGTAATCAGGGTAAAACGCTTTATTTGCTCAGTCTGATCAATGGTTTCATTCATGTGATTGATTTCCCGTTCGATACGTTTTCTGATCACCTCATCTGCAATGGCTTTCTCAGGACCAGGATAAACACGTCCTTTCACCCTGCACCATGATTCGATATGGTTAAATGCCGGAACAATGATGGCAGCGGCATAATTTTTCGCTTCACCAACAACCAGTGCATTTTCGATGAATGATGACTCCTTCAGTTTATTTTCAATTGGCTGTGGAGCAACATATTTACCATTGGATGTTTTGAAAATTTCTTTTTTACGATCCGTAATGCGCAGATAAACTCCTTCAAATTTGCCAATATCACCTGTATGCAACCATCCGTCTTTGTCAAATATTTCTTTGGTCAGGTCATCACGTTTATAATAACCCATCATGACATTTGGCCCTTTACACAAGATTTCTCCATCTTCGGCAATTTTCACTTCGACACCGGGAAGCACAGGACCCACAGTTCCCACTTTCACACCTTTAGGAAGAAAATTCCCAACGGCAATGATTGGAGATGTTTCGCTTAGACCATATCCTTCAATAACCTGAAAACCGGCTGCCCAGAAAATACGCGCCAAACGCTCCTGAAGACTCGCGCCACCACTTACCATTGCGTTCAATTTTCCACCAAAGGCTGCATGCCATTTGCTGAAAATCAATTTTCTGGCAATCCCCAGTCTGAAATTATACCACCATCCCTGATTTCCCCATGGCTCATACTGTTCCCCAAGTTTAACAGCCCAGAAGAATAATATTTTCTTTATTCCTTTCAGATCACGTCCTTTTGCCATGATTTTATCATAGGTCTTTTCAAGAACACGTGGCACCGCAGCAAACATTTCAGGTTGCGAAGTGCGGATATAATCACTAAGCAACTCAATATTGTCACAATAATATATGGTCGCTCCATGTTGCTGATAAGTATAGTTCATAATCCTCTCCAGAACATGACACAATGGTAAGAAACTCAGTGATCTTGAAATAGGATTATGGGAAAGTATCTGGGTTGCTCCAATAGAATTTGACATCAGATTCTGGTGTGAAAGCATAACACCTTTTGGCGATCCGGTTGTTCCTGAGGTATAAATCAATGTGGCAAGATCATTTTCACTGATGCTGTTTTTAATATTTTCCAGCGCTGATGATTTGGATGATTTCATCCCCAACCCGGTAATATCTTTCCAGTTGCGCAATCCTTCTGTTGGTTCTATGGAAAAAACTTCTTCAATCGTTTCGTTGATCGGCAGCACATCTTTCAGCTTGTCGTAAATTGATTGATCAGTAACGAAAACAAACCTGACTTCGGCATCATTGAAAATGAAACTGTAGCTGGCATTACTGATTGTTGGATATATTGGAACCTGAACCGCTCCTATCTGCAACAATGCCATATCGATGAAATTCCATTCAGGTGCATTTTTTAGAATGGTTGCAATTTTATCGCCGGTTTTTACACCAAGTTCAAGAAAACCCAAACTAAGTTGCTCAACAGCAAGTAAATAATCACTAGCTGAAATACTGATCCATTGCTCATTCACACGCTTTCCGAAGGCTTCACCATTGATTCTTCCGGGAAGTCGGTAAAGGTCAAGAATATCAAAAATACGTTTCATTTTCATTTTCTAACTGTTTAATTGTGAACAATTTAAGAATTGTATAACTGATTTATCTTTTCACTATATTTCTCAGCAATAAACGATCTTTTTAATTTCAGGTTGGCCGTAAGTTCACCCGACTGGACGGTCCATTCATGGTCGATAAGGTCAAATTTTTTGACTTGTTCATAATCACCAAAAAAAGTATTGTAATGTTCGATTTCTTTACGGAACCGTGTTCTCACTTCCTTGTTGATAATCATCTCTTTATCTGAAGTGTAATTAATTTCCTTGATGGAACACCATGACCGGAGATGGTCAAAATTAGGGTCAATCAATGCAACAGCGAATTTATGATTTTCACCCAAAACCATAATACTATCGATGAATGGAGATTCCTTAAATTTATTTTCAATAAGCGCCGGACTGACATATTTTCCCATCGAAGTTTTAAATATCTCCTTGATTCGTCCGGTAATGCGCAGATGACCAGTACTTTCTACAAGTCCGACATCGCCGGTATGAAACCAATCCTCTTCATCAATACAGGCACTTGTCAAATCCGGATCTTTGTAATAGCCCTGCATCACATTGGGTCCTTTCACAAGTATTTCACCTTCGGGAGATATTTTAACTTCCATGTTTTTCAATAGCGGACCAACAGTCCCAAACATGGTTCCCCCCGGTTCGAGCGTGTTTACAGCTATTACCGGTGAGGTTTCGGTAAGACCGTAGCCCTCCAATACAGGTATTTGTGCGGCGGTGAATACTTTTATCAGTCGAGGCTGAATGGCTGCACCTCCACTTACAATAACCCGCATTTTGCCTCCAAGCGCTTCTCTCCATTTAGAGAATACCAGTTTATTGGCCAGTTTTAGTTGAATCCTATACCCTAAACTATTTTTACCATTCTCTTTATAATTTAAGCCCAGATTGACAGCCCAAAAAAATATCTGTTTCTGTAATCCATTTAATTTCATGCCTTTGGCAATGATTTTATCATAAACCTTTTCAAGAAGACGAGGCACTGTGGTAAGGATATGCGGTGAAATTTCACGAATATTATCAGCAATTGTTGCCATGTTCTCAGCATAATACACCGAAACACCAAGATACAGGTAAATAAAAATATTGGTTCGTTCGTAAACATGACATAGAGGCAGATAACTCAGTGCTTTGCTGGTCTGATCAATCGGAAAAAACATATAAACGGCTCCCACATTACTGAGAATATTATGATGTGAAAGCATCACTCCTTTCGGATTACCCGTTGTTCCTGAAGTATATATAATTGTAGCTGTGTCGTAAGGTGCAATATGTTCTTTGATAAAACTTAGTTTCTCAGGAGCAGGATTTGTCTTTCCAATTTCGATTAATTCACTTAAGTGTTTAATATTTTCAACCGGCCTGAAAGTATAAACATTTTCAATCAGGGGAATTTCGGGAAGAATGTGCTTTATTTTCCGGTATAGATCATTTCCCATGATAAATACAACCTTCACTTCTGAATGATTAAGAATATACTTATAATCTGATTCACTGATGGTTGGATATACTGGGATATGGATTGCTCCTATCTGTAAAACTGCCAGATCGATGAAATTCCATTCAGGTGTATTTGGTGAAATCGTAGCTATCTTGTCATTTTTTCCAATGCCTGATGCAAGCAATCCATAACTTATATCATCAACGATATTCCTGATTTGATCAATTGAATATTTTACCCATTCACCATTCTCTTTGCCAGCAAGAGCATCATCTTTGGGTTTGAATTTTTTTTGGTAATAAGGCAGTAAATCGAAGATACGTGTAATACTCGGATCCATAAAAACTTGTATTATAGTAATTTAGTGAGACAATCGCGTTCCAGCTTTTCGTAGAATCTACAATATTAAAAAAACCAATCCTTAAAAAGTAATTAAATATCTCTTTTTACCTGTACAGCACTTGCCTGGGCTGTGGGCATAATAATCAAATCATTGATATTGACATGCTTTGGTGTATTGGCAACATAAAATACTGCATCTGCAATATCTTTACCTGTGAGAGGAACAAATCCATTATATACACCTTTTGCACGCTCTTCATCGCCTTTAAAACGGACGATCGAAAACTCCGTTTCTACCGCACCAGGCGCTACCTGACTAACCCTGATCCCATGAGGTAATAAATCCATCCGCATTGATTTTGTTAATCCATCCACAGCATATTTTGTTGCAACATAAACATTTCCATTCGGATATGCTTCTTTGCCTGCGATAGAACCAATGTTTATAATATGCCCAAATCCTTGTTTTATAAATACAGGTGCGATAGCCCGGCTTACATAGAGAAGTCCTTTGATATTGGTATCGATCATACGCTCCCAGTCGTCAACTACGCCTGTCTGAAACGGACTTAACCCAACTGCCAGACCTGCGTTATTTAGTAATAAATCAGGTTCAATATTCAGACTTTCAATAAATTGAGCAAGTTCATTTCCGCTGTTACTATTTCTTACATCGAGAACCATGCAATCCACTTTCACACCGAATGTTGCTTTAATCTCTGATGCAAGTTCTTCCAGTTTCTCCTCACGACGTGCTATCAGGACAATATTCCATCCTTCGGAAGCGAAACGCTGGGCACATGCTTTGCCGATACCACTGCTGGCACCAGTTATAATAGCAGTTTTACAAATCATAAATTCATTAATTAAAACCGTAAATTTATGGAAAACACAACGCAATTTACAAAAGCCGTGTTTTTTGTTAAAAAAATCTGGAAAATCAAAGAATGAATCAATTCAAATTCTCAACCTACTTTCAAGGCATTCAATTACTTCAATATGAAAAATCAAACAAATACGTCTTAAATCAAATTATTCCTCAACCAATGAGCCAAAACTTATTTTTGATCAGGATTTATATTTGGCGAAAAAATAACGATGATTCTAACTTCCCCAGTTTTCACGATCCAGACTGCGGTATTGAATCGCTTCAGCAAGATGCTCTGTTTTAATATTTTCACTTTCCCCGAGGTCAGCAATTGTCCGTGAAACTTTCAGAATGCGGTCAAAAGCCCTTGCAGATAAACTGAGTCTTTCCATTGCGTTTTTCAACAGATTCCTTCCGGAATCACTGATTTCACAATAACTGTGTATCATCTTACTCGACATCTGGGAGTTATTGTGAACATTTGTATGATCCTTAAAACGAATCTCCTGAATTTTTCGCGCTTTCATCACCCGGTGACGAATTGCCTCACTTTGCTCTCCGTTGGTTCGATCGGCCAGATCTTTAAAAGGAACAGGAACCACTTCAACATGCAGATCGATGCGGTCCATCAGCGGACCTGAAATCTTATTCAGATATTTTTGCACAATACCAGGATTACAGACACATTCCTGATCAGGGTGATTGTAATATCCGCAAGGGCATGGGTTCATTGCTGCGACCAACATAAAACTTGCCGGAAAATCGACCGACATTTTGGCACGTGAAATTGTTACCACACGGTCCTCCATCGGTTGACGCATCACTTCAAGAACAGATCGTTTAAACTCGGGCAATTCATCAAGAAATAAAACGCCATGATGCGCCAGAGAAATTTCACCCGGTTGAGGAAATGTACCTCCACCAACCAAACCTGCGTCTGAAATTGTATGGTGCGGACTCCTGAAAGGACGCACATTCACCATTGAAGTGTTTTTTCCGAGCAATCCTGAAACTGAATGAATCTTTGTGGTTTCAAGGGCTTCCTCAAGTGTCAATGGTGGAAGAATAGAAGGCAAACGCTTGGCTAACATTGTTTTACCAGAACCTGGAGGACCAATTAATATTACGTTGTGGCCACCGGAAGCAGCAATCTCAAGGGCTCTTTTGATATTTTCCTGTCCTTTGACATCTGAAAAATCAAATTCATAGCTGTTTACCTGTGAAAAGAAATTTGTTGCCACATCCATTTCGGTTCGTCTAATTGACGGTTTTCCGTTCAAAAAATCGACAACCTGAACAATATTTTCTACACCATACACTTCTAAATCAGTTACTACAGCAGCTTCGGCGGCATTCTCCACCGGCACAATCAATCCTTTGAACCCTTGCTGTAAGGCCTTTATTGCAATCGGCAATGATCCCTTGATGGATTTTAATCCACCATCAAGCGACAATTCGCCCATGATGATAAATTTATCGAGTAATTCAGGTTCTATCTGACCCGAGGCTGCCATGATACCAATAGCAATCGGCAGATCGTAAGATGAACCTTCTTTGCGTATGTCGGCCGGCGCCATATTGATTACAATCTTTTGTCTGGGATATTTGAAACCGGTATTATTCAGGGCTGCTTCAATGCGCTGCTGGCTCTCCTTCACAGCGTTGTCGGGCAATCCAACCAAAAAAAACTGGATTCCTTTGTCTATATTTACCTCAATGGTAATCGGAATTGCCTCAATCCCGAACAGGGCACTGCCAAAAGTCTTTACAAGCATCCTTGGTTGGTTTTAGATGATGAAGCTTATGCAAATAAAATTCTTTTGTAAATCTACAAAAGAAAAATATATGAATAGAAATTATCTATGGGATTCGGTTTCTGAAACTGTCCGATATTTATCCTTTGGTCATTTTTGTGATATAAACAAATATACTCAGCAAAAATAACCGGCAAATACAACCGTACAATCAAACAAAAATCTACGATTTAGGTTTGAATTTTGATTCCGCAAGAATCAGTTGATAATCTGTGAGTTGAATGAGATCTTTCAAACTTGTTTCAGGACTGTTTTCCATAAAATTCCTTACAATCTGCCAACCAATCCATTCCCCGAGTCTAGCCGGTGCCTGATCAGAAAACTCCTGGGTGAAAGGGCCGTCACCAAATAGTTTTTTAAACATCAAAAAGTCATTTTTATAGAGCAATTGTTCTGAAACTAGAAAAGCCCATACTTCAGACTGGTGCTCAATGGTCCAGTTTAACTGGGTTTCACGATATCCGATAAGCAGGTGATCGGCCAATGTTGGTTGCATTGCTTCTAAAAAAAATAACCTTTTACCGTTCTCGATCATTTCTTCCAGTATTGTTTTTGAAGCTGCTCTTTTTTGAAACTGTGTTGAATAAATGGCTTTAAACACATCATTCACAATATGTTCACTGGTCATTCTTTCGGCAGCATAGAGTGGAATGCCAATTCGCTGGTAATACTCTTCCTTTTCTCCCAAATAGCAATCCAATCCGATTACGATTGCATTTTCATCAGCCAAAACAGGCAATTCGTTGTAAACACCTGAAATATATGTGTAAAATTCGGGAAGTCGATACTGTGGGAAATAATATACAAGCCGTCTTGATGCCATTGTCAATTGTGATTCAAGAATACTCACATCCGGAAAAACCTGTTTTGTTTTCAGATACAAGCCGACAAGTTGTTTGTCAGTTACAAAGCCATGCAATTGTTTTATATTTTCAGGATTGTCAAGATCAGCATTCAAAAAATAGTAAAAATCAGGTTGTAAGCGCTTTAGCTCTGATTGCAGTTGAAGGGTGTCACATTCAAAAAGTGCGTTCCCGTATTGTTTCAATGTAATTTTTTCGGGTTTCAGATTTGAAACATCAATATTTAATTTGCTTTTTGACTGATGGTTACATGAAATTGTGATGATTAACAAGACAATAATACCCAACTTAACAAAGAGTTTTATTGAACCAAAATATCCTAAATTATTTAGGCTCCGGGGTTTTTCAATTTGGTAATTCATTGTAAAAAAATGTTATAAAAAGAAGCAAAACGAAACTTTGCTCATTTCATTGTTCATAAAATATACAAACAAAAAAACCGCCTGAAAGTTGGCGGTTTTTATAATTTCAAAATTGATTATCAGATGATTTTCCAACCAAGAGTAACCATAAACCCTTGCTGTTTTGAGTCAAATTTAACTGTTGTCCCATCAACAACAATATCTCCGATCACTTTATTTAATCCAAGCATATATTGAACATCCAGAGTAAACATGAGTACATCAACCCCGGCGCCAAACTGCAAACCCCAAATAACATCCTTAATATCAGTGTCTTTAATTACTGTAACAGTTTGATTTGGGGCAAGCGGATTGATCGTTTTATCAGTTATTATGCTCGCTGTAGGACCAGCCTGTGCTCTGATTTGAACCAATTTGAGGTCGATCATTTTCCAACCTATATACAATGGAATCTGAATTGACTTCAATGCTACCTCGTCTTCAACCGGACTGATTCCGTCGGTGATACTTGGCGATTTAAAGACTCCACCAGCTGTGTACCAGTTGATTTCAGGCTGCAGATAAAATTTATCCCCTAACCGAAGAAAAGCACCAAATAAAAAACTGTTTTTGAGTGATGTTGTTATATCACTTTTATCAGTTGATAATTTACCAGTGGTATATCCAATCTTTGGTCCGAGTGAAATCTGGGCCATTAATCCGCAACTTAAGCTGAATAAAATGGCAACAAGCATTAATTTTTTCATGTTTTTTTGTTTTAATATTGAACAAAAATAATGAAACAATATTTTGAATACAAGTTTTTGTACAAAACGAAATCTTTTTCCATAATTCAGTTTCTGTTTATGAACAGTTATCTACTCAAAACTAAGTGATCCGATATCGATAGAATGAATTGGTTGAATTACCTTTACACAGTAAATCAAATTAAAACACAACAATTATATGGCAAAAAGAATTTTATTTATTTTCCTCATTTTCCTCATTTTCACACAGTTGATTCATGCCCAGGAAAAAGCTTTTCGGTTTGGATTTAAAGCAGCTCCCAACCTTGGCTGGATCAAACCAAATGCTGAGGGTTATGTTGGCGATGGTGTTAAGATAGGCTTCACCTGGGGTTTCATCGGTGATATTCATCTTATGGAAAACTATTGGATGAATACAGGTTTTAATGTTATTTTCCTGCAGGGTGCATACCATTACCCGCACCAGATTCCCGAAACAGATGGTGCTAGTGGAAATATTGTTGGTACGCTCAATCGCAGTTTATCAACTAAATATATTCAGGTTCCGCTTGTTTTCAGAATGAAAACAGAAGAATCGAACAGCCTCAGTTTTTATGGTGAAATTGGTTTCGGACTTGGATTTTTAATCGATGCAAAAGCAAGTGATACTTTTTATGAAGATGGTGTACTGATTGAGGAAACTACAAAAGCCGATGTGAGCAATGAATACCGGCTCACACGTGAATCACTTATACTTGGTGCCGGTCTTGAATATTCACTGGGATCATCCAATAAACTAACCACAGGTCTGCGTTTCGATAATAATTTCTTTGATATTTTAAAAGACCAGAATACCGTGGATAGCTCTATTGAACAGAAAGCCATTTCAAATTTTATCGAATTACAGGTTTGCTTCCTTTTTTAACTGATCCAGATGAAGATTGCACTTGCACAGCTTAATTACCATATTGGAAATTTTGAAATCAATATCCAGAAAATCATCAATGCAGCCAATGAAGCCCGGTTGCTCGGTGCCGAACTAATCGTGTTTGCCGAACTGGCAGTGTCAGGATATCCTCCCCGTGATTTTCTCGAGTTCGACGATTTCATTGATCGTTGTCAGGATGCTGTTTCGACTATCGCTTTAAAATGCGGAAATATTGCAATAATTGTCGGTGTCCCGATCCGTAACCATGCCGAAAAAGGAAAACCACTGTTCAATGCGGCTGCTTTTATATCGGATGGAAAGGTTCAGTATTTCAAGAAGGCGTTGTTGCCAAACTATGATGTGTTCGACGAATACCGCTATTTTGAGCCGTCTTCAGAATTTGAAGTGCTTCATTTTAAAGGTAAAAAGATCGCATTAACCGTTTGTGAAGATCTTTGGAATATTGGAAACGATCCTCTGTACACTGTCAATCCGATGGATGAGTTGATGAAAAGTCAGCCAGACTTTATGATCAATATTGCCGCATCTCCATTCGATTATCGTCAGGCCAAAGCAAGAACAGAGGTCCTGAAAAAGAATGTTGAAAAATATGAAATTCCATTGATTTATGTGAACCACGTTGGCGCACAAACCGAATTACTTTTTGACGGAGGTTCGATGGTAATATCATCTGGTAATCAAATCGTTACACAACTTTCATTCTTTAAGGAAGAGATGCAAATGATTGATACAGATGCTTTAATGAATGAAATTTTTGCTGAAAATACAATGAAGGTTCATTCGGAAATTGAATTGATCCATGATGCCCTGGTGATGGGTATTAAGAACTATTTCGAAAAACTCGGCTTCAGTAAAGCTGTTTTGGGTTTGTCGGGTGGCATTGATTCTGCCGTAACAATGGTGTTGGCAGCCAGAGCATTGGGAGCCGAAAATGTACTAGGTGTTTTGATGCCTTCTCAATATTCATCTGATCACTCGGTGGCTGATGCATTGCAGCTGGCTTTGAATTTAGGAAGTCCTTACAAAACCATTCCTATTAAAAAACTATATGAATCATTTGAAAATCAGCTTGAAACTGAATTTAAGGATTTACCGTTTGGCATAGCCGAAGAGAATATTCAGGCACGGATACGTGGAGTATTGCTGATGGCTTTGTCGAATAAATTCGGTCATATCGTATTGAATACCAGTAATAAAAGTGAGGCCGCTGTTGGATATGGAACTTTGTACGGTGATATGAACGGTGGTCTGTCTGTTTTGGGTGATGTTTACAAAACCAGGGTTTTTGAATTGGCTAACTACATCAACAAAGACAATGAAGTGATTCCTTTCAACACAATTACCAAACCACCTTCAGCAGAACTTCGTCCTAACCAGAAAGACAGCGATAGTTTGCCCGATTATGAGATTCTCGATCAGATTCTTTATCAATACATTGAATGCAGAAAAGGCCCAAAGGAACTGATTGCCCTGGGCCTTGACGAGAAAATTATTAACCGTGTATTAAAACTCGTGAATACGAACGAATATAAACGACATCAAACACCTCCAATCCTTCGTATAACTCCAAAAGCATTTGGTATGGGACGCCGGATGCCTATTGTAGCAAGGTATCTCTCATGAAAATGCCGTACTTTCGTATGAACTGAAGTTTATGTTTTTCAGCTTTTTAATTACAGATTGATTGCTTCGACTCCCATGATTTCAGGGATGGCTTTGCGAATGGTATTTTCTACTCCATTTTTCAGGGTCATTGTACTGTAGGGACAACTTCCACATGCACCGGTCAATTCAACATTTACGATGAAATCATCAGTTATTTCAACAAAATTAATGTCGCCGCCGTCTTGTTGTAGATAAGGGCGAACCTGTTCAATCAGGTTTTTAACTTTATTGGTCAATTCAAGATTGTTTTCTAACATAATATTATGTATTTATATGATATTCAATATATTAAACTAAGGTATCTGCCTTTTTATTTCAAGGGCAATTTTATCAAAGGCTTTTGTTACGGGTGAATTTTCATCTAACGCGATGGGACTGCCACCATCACCTGATGCCGAAATTGATTCAACCAATGGTATTTGCCCGAGCAATGGAATACCCAATTGATTTGCAAATGTTTCGCCCTGTCCTTTTCCAAAAATAAAATACTGTTTTTCAGGCATATCTGAAGGACTGAAATATGCCATATTCTCAATCAATCCCAATAACGGTATTGTAAGTTTCTCCTGTCTGAACATTGCTGCAGCGCGGATTACATCTGCAAAAGCGACTTTTTGAGGAGTAGTGACAATGATTGCACCGGTTATGGAATACGATTGTGCAAGGGTAAGCTGGATATCACCGGTTCCCGGAGGCAGGTCAATCACAAGATAATCGAGAATGCCCCAATCAGCATCACGCAACAATTGGTTCAAGGCACTTGTTGCCATCGGTCCGCGCCAAATCAACGCTTTGTCAGTATCAACAAAAAAACCAATCGAAAGCAAACGGATTCCATATTTCTCGATTGGAATGATGGTTGGCTTTCCTTCGCGTTCGTAAACTCCTGGCTGCTCGTCACCAATTCCAAACATCATTGGAACTGAAGGTCCATAAATATCTGCATCCACCAGGCCAACTTTTGCACCTGACCTTGCCAATGCAATAGCCAGATTTGCTGCTACTGTTGATTTTCCGACTCCGCCCTTCCCTGAAGCAATGGCGATAATATTCCTAACTCCGGCCAATGGACCACGGCCTTTTTCCTTCTCACTAACAGGCGTGATTTTAACTTCCACATGAGCCCCAAAAGCATCCTGAATGGCCTTCTTTGCTGAATTTGAAACGATATTTACTGCTGGCTCATCTAACCGCGGGAAAACAATTCTGAGTTTTACTTCATCTTCTCCTGTTTCGAAATCATCGATCATGCCCAGATTGACAATATTGTCACCCTTTGCAAAATAAATAACTCCTTTCAAGACTTCTATTACCTGACTCTTCGTTAATAACATTCTATTCTTACTTAGACTTTATAAATATAATGACAAATGAATGTGGCAAAGGTAGGATTAATTCAGAAATCGAAAACCACAAAACACTATAAATAATTCAGAGAAAAGGAACTTGTAAATCAACTAAAAGCTTCTGATACTTCTTTTCTGTTTCGCAACATCCGGACGGCTTCTTCCAGAGATTTCGCATTGTCTTTGTCGTTCATCATCAAAGCCCCCTGCAAACAATTTTCATTGAAAAAGAAACGATAGTACTTTTCATCTTTCCTGATAACCATGGATTCGGAATCAGGATCGCTGATTTTTGGATTCACCGAAAAATAATACTGATTAAATGCGTTTAGTTTGAGTCTGAAAATAGTATTTTCAAATTGCATATTCTGACCAGCAGCGTTTGCACCAGCAATAACTCCTTGTTTTTCAGCGGCATGCCACAAGCCAGTTACCAAACCATCAGGATGTTCGGCCACATCACCAGCTGCATAAACATCAGGATGGGAAGTCAATAAAAACAGATCAACCAGTATCCCTTTGTTTGTTTTCAATCCGGCAAGTTTGGCAAGATCAATATCAGGTCTGGTTCCGATGCTAACGATGATTTTATCACAATGCACTGGAATATTTTGATCAGTCTCAATTGTAAAGCCTTGATTGTCTGTTTTTAAAATCGTTTTTACTTTGGTTTTCAAGAACACTTTCACACCATTTTCAGTCAGCAGATTATGCAGGTGATCCGACATAAAACCATCAAAATACCTGTTCATCAAGAAATTATCATGATGGATCAAACTTACTTTGTTGCCAAGTAAAAGCATCTGTTCGGTTAGTTCGATACCCTGAACTCCGCCACCAATAACGACGATTTCATCATTCCTGTTAATTTGTGAACGAATAATATCTACATCTGCTGCATTTCTGAAGTAAAATATTCCGGCACTTTTATTATGATCTGAATCAATTTCAACAGGTTTAGATCCTACACAGAGAACAAGTTTATTCCATCGAATTACCTGATTATCAATTGTAATTTGTTTCGTTGGTAACAGAATCTGAGTAACTTCTCCAAAAACCATTTCGATTGTCTGTTGTACAAACCATTCATCCGGTTTTAGCGCCAGTTCCTCTTTCTGAAAACCGGCCGATAGTCTTTTACTGATCGAAGTCCGCTTATAAGGCATGCGATCTTCGGCATTTATCATCAGAATTTTACCTGAAATATCGAATTTTCTGATTGTTTCGGCGGCTTTTATACCAGCTATTCCTGCACCTATAACGATATAATCATAAAAACTTTGCATGGACTGATTTTTCACAAATGTAGGAATTCATGTTCAGATTTTAAAGTTGGTTGGAGTGTTATGGTTAAACAACCAGGTTATTCAAATAAGCTATACCAAAATGTTACATTTTACATTTATACTTTTTGAAACGAGAAAAGATAATGGTTTTGAATGGGCGGTCTAAAAAGTCTGTGAAAATTATAATTCGTTCTGTATCGACGACTTTTGTAAATTTGCCCCTTAAAATAATGATTCATGGCCGAAAAAACACCGATTCCACCAGATGAAAAAACGATGTCGTTTTGGGATCACCTGGAAGAACTGCGCAAGGTTCTGGTAAGGAGTGCTTTGGCGGTAACAGTCTTTAGTATCATTGCTTTTTTAAACCGGCACTTCATTTTTGATTATATTGTTTTGGCGCCAACCAAACCCGATTTTCCTACCAACAAGTTTTTCTGCTGGGCTGGTGAGTATTTCTCCATAGAAGGAATTTGTATGGAAAATCTGGGAATGCAAATCATCAATATCAATATGTCAGGGCAATTTATGACACATATGTACATTTCCTTTATTGTCGGGGTTTTTATCGCTTTTCCGTTTATTTTGTCTCAGATATGGCGGTTTATCCGTCCTGCATTACATTCAAGTGAAGCAAGACTTTCTGCCTGGGCCATCATTTCGAGTTCATTGTTGTTTTTCATTGGTGCACTGTTTAGTTTTTATATGATCATACCAATGACAATCAATTTCTTCAGCAGTTACCAGGTAAGTGATATGGTCACAAACCAGATTTCTCTGACTTCATACATTTCCACATTTGTTTCGCTGAATTTCGGAATTGGATTGGTGTTTGAATTGCCTGTTCTGGTTTACTTTCTGACAAAAATTGGCATTGTGACGCCATCATTCCTTAAGAAAAACCGGAAATACACACTGGTAATACTTCTTATTGTTGCTGCGATTATTACACCACCGGATATGTTCACTCAGATTATAACAACGATTCCCCTGATGGCATTGTATGAGTTAAGTATTCTGGTTTCACAGCATGTGTACAAACAACAGCAAGCCGCTGCTTAATCCTGATACCAATCTGGCTGTCCGGTCAGGAAACCAGATGCCAATTGATAAAACTGTTCAGCAGCTTCAGCATGTACCCAATGTGAAGCGTCTTCGATTGTAAAGATTTCGGCTCTGAGAAAATTTGCTCTGATCTTTGGATAATCCTCAGGAAGAATATAGTCGGACAGACCGCCTCGAATAAAAAGTGTTGGTTTACTAAACAGGATATTTGTTTCAATCGCATCAAACATTTCGCTGAGATTGCGTGCAATGCCATCGAGATTGATACGCCAGGCCAGGGTGTTTTTATCTTTCCAATACAGATTTTTCATCAGGAATTGTCTGATTCTGATTGATTCGACCCGTTGTGCAAGTATTTCCTCCACTTCACTACGCGATGTAACAGTTTCAAAATCAATAGCCTGCATAGATTCTATAATATTCCTGTGGTGCGGACGATCGCCGTAGGCTTTCAAACTGATATCAACCACAAGTAATTTCGAAACCATCTGCTGATTTTCAAGCGTAAATCGCATCGCGACTTTTCCACCCATGCTATGACCTATCAGCAGGATATTTTTCAGATTCAGTTTTTCAATCAGATCAAATAAATCGTCGGTAAGCGCCAGATAATTAAAATTATCGCTGTGTGGAGAGTGACCATGGTTACGCTGGTCTGGAATAATCACATCAAAACCCTCATCCGCAATCCGTCTGCCAAAAGTAACCCAGTTATCAGATATTCCAAAAAGACCGTGCAAAATTATCAAAGGCTGATTGCCTTCTGTTCCGTAACGACGATAAAAAAGATCCATATTTTTAATCAATTAACGATGACAAAATTACCATTAATTGTCAGAACAACGGATCTGGTTGAAACTGCATCCCAAAGGAAACCATTTAATTCTAAATCTTATGATTCAGTCTGATCGTAATTTTACATCTAAAATCACGAAAAAACCGCCTTTTTTACCGTCACTTTTTCAAGAGCTTTTTCATTCACATTCACACCAATTCCGGGACCTTTCGGGACGTCCATCGTACCATCCTGATTTACAACAAACTCAGGATCAACAATGTCTTCCTTGTAATATCGCTTACTTGCCGAAATATCACCTGGCAAGGTAAAGTTAGGCAATGAAGCAAGTGCCACATTTCCGGCACGGCCAATGCCCGATTCCAGCATGCCTCCGTGCCAAACAGGAACATTCATTGTTTGGCAAAAATCGTGAATCAGTTTCGATTCGGTAAATCCACCCACGCGTCCGGGTTTGATGTTGATGATCTTGCAACTGTTCAATTCTATGGCCGCCCGTGTGTCATCCAGTGAATGAATACTTTCATCCAGACAAATGGCAGTCTTCAGTTCACGTTGCAATTTTGAATGGTCATAAATATCCTCATAACCAAGTGGTTGTTCAATCAATAGCAGATTAAAGTCATCCATCATTTTAAACAGATCAATATCGCTCAGGGTGTAGGCGGAATTGGCATCTACCTGAAACAAAATATCAGGAAACTCCCTGCGGACCGCTTTTACATATTGCATGTCGTGGCCGGGCGAAATTTTTATTTTAATCCTTTTATAACCCTCTCCCAGATAGCCTTCAATTTTTTTAAGTAATTCACTTTCTGATGATTGAATGCCAATACTTACACCAACGTCAATCTTTTCGCGTGTGCCACCCAACATTTTCGACAATGAAACACCTTTGATTTTGGCAAATGCATCCCAAAGTGCGGATTCAATTCCTGCTTTTGCCATCATATGACCACGCACCTTTTCGTACAAAGCAAGGGCCTCCGAAACATCCTTCAGGTCTTTTCCAATAATCGCCGGAATCAAAAAATCCTGCATGATATGCCAGGCGGTGGTAACTGTTTCATAAGAATAAAACGGTGTTCCTTCGGCCACGCTCTCGCCCCAGCCTGTAACACCATCAGCATCAATTCTTACCATGATGTGTTCTTCGTCATACTCAGTTCCCATCGATGTGGTAAACGGACTCACAAGATCCATTTTTGTGTGTCGGATTTCGATTCTTTCTATGCGCATTGTTATTTAGATATTTAAAATTTGTTGAGGCTAATCAATCTTCACTTTTCACTACTCACTAATCTCACCCTGATCACCGGAAACATAGATTCAGCTTCCATAAGAAAACTAAATTGCCTGTAGGTTGCCAATCCAAGCTCTGATTGCGGTTCAAGACCTAGGATGAGTAAATTCCCTTTTAGTTGCCTGGTTTGAACAAAAATATATTCATCCAGTTTAACAGAACTTTCAATCTGACTTATGGTTATGGAAGGAAAAGGAATTATATCACCTTCAAAATCAATGGAATCGACCGATGAAATAAAGAGTTTCTCAAAATAAAACTTTTCAATACTGCTTAAATCAATTATTGTAAAGTCCTGACGATGAACCCAATTCACTAATTCTGTCTGCGTTTTAGGAATGAGGTAACCATAAGGTTTATTCATTGAAAGTGTGGGTTTGACAACTGGTCGGAAATCGTTCACGATAATCATTGAATCACTTTTTGAATGATAAGCATACGCTGGGAGTTGCATTTTCTGACCATTTCCGACATGTTCCATCTGCAATGGAATCTCTTTAATATCGTTTCCCTTAACCAATTTTGATCGTTCTTTTTGAACTGTCTTTTTGATTTGTTTCTTGTTTTGATACACGAACTCCAGCAAAGCCAGCATTCCGGCAGCCTGTGATTGTGCACGATGACTGAGGTTTTGCTTAAAATTATCTTCGCCATTCATCCCTTCCTGAATAAATGAAAAAGTATTCTGGATTCCAAAACTCTGTCGTCCGTCATTGATATCGAAAGTGCTGTATCGGATGTAAGCGCTGTCAGGCGGACCGCCCGGACTGTATATTCCGTTCGTAATTTGGCGCGAGGACAGATAATCATTGAAGAAAGGCAGATAATGCTTTTTTTGAAAATCTCGTATTTTTGACGAAACAGCAGGATTTGTATTGAAACCAATCAGAATATCCGTATTTTTCCGGTAACCCAATTGCATCCAATCCTCGCTGTAAGGTGAATATTCGTGCACATCCATCGTCACTTCAAACTGATAGGTATCGAACAACTGATGCAAAGCCATCACTTCTGGTTCGGTCATAATCAAATGATTTCGATTCATATCAGCGTTGTTACTGTTATGGCGTGCATTTTTTTCAGATCCATCCGGATTCACCTGTGGTACAATTACAAGATCTATACGCTCGAAAAGATAAGCGTATTCGGGCGAAATAAGTTTATTTACCAGTAACAAAGCGCCTTCTTTGCCTGATTGTTCATTTCCATGTTGCTGGGCATGAATCAGTACTTTTATTTTGGATGGATTGGTTGAAAAATAAGAATCAGTAAATTTCAAGGCGTATAATTCACGACCCAAAACTGACTTGCCAATTATTTCAACCGACAGAATATCAGATGATTCATCGAGTAACTTGACAAAGTTTGTAAGTTCATCATAAGAAGTAACCTGATTAAACCCTGTTATTTCGGAAGGTGTTTGCAGCGTTTGTGATTTTGCACTAAATATTGCCATCAGGCTAATGATCAGAAGAAATTTTTGCATTATAATGAAATCAGAATAGTAAACAACAAATATTTACTTCAAAGGTAAAAAACATCTAATCTGAATTGTGAATATTTTCAGTTATAGCAACTCATTCGCCAGATTAGCCAGTTCAGAACGCTCGCCTTTCTCGAGCCGGATATGCGCATAAATGCTGTGGTGCTTGATCTTGTCGATCAGATAGGACAGTCCGTTTGACTGTGAATCGAGGTACGGTGTATCAATCTGAAAAATATCACCGGTAAAAATGATTTTTGTGTTTTCTCCAGCGCGTGTAATAATCGTTTTCACCTCATGAGGTGTCAGATTCTGGGCTTCATCCACAATAAAAATCACATTTGAAATACTTCTTCCGCGGATATATGCCAACGGAGTAATTACAAGTTTCTCTTTTTCAACAGCTTCCGTAATACGTTTGTATTCTTTATCCTCTTCACCATATTGGTGTTGAATAAATTTCAAATTGTCCCACAACGGTTCCATATAAGGATTCAGTTTCGATTTGATATCCCCGGGCAGAAAACCAATATCCTTGTTACTCAAAGGAACAATCGGTCGAGCAAGATAAACCTGTTTGAAATTGCGGCGCTGGTCCCAGGCTGCTGCCATTGCCAGCAATGTTTTTCCTGTTCCTGCAATCCCCTGCAGCGTAACAAGCTTCACTTCGGGATTCATCAGCGCATGAAAGGCAAACACCTGCTCGGCATTACGTGGCATAATATGCGAAACCGGATGCTTCTCGATACGTTCAATGCGATTGGTGATTGGATTGAAATAAGCGAGCGTTGAGTTTTTCGGACTTTTCAAAATGTAGTAATGATTTGGTAAAGAGGTTTTTAAACCAATATCTTCAAGACTACAGAATCCCTGCATATACAGTTTATCAATCGTTTCAGGATTCACATCGTCCAGTGATGACTTGCCGGTATAGAGTAATTCGAGGTCTTTAATTTTACCGGTTTCATAATCTTCGGCCTGCAAACTCATCGACTTTGCCTTCAATCGAAGATTAACGTCTTTTGTAACCAAAATAACATTTTGATCCGGATGCTCTTCAGATAGTTTAAGTGCAGCATTCAAGATACGGTGATCAGGCTTGTCACCACCAAAAATTGCGCGCGCATCAAGCTTACTGTTCTCGTCCATGATCACTTTGAACTTTCCTTTGGTTGGCCCATTTATCCGCCGCCAGTTTTTCATTGAATATTTACCGGAAATTTTATCCATGAAGCGAATAAATTCTCGTGCTTCGAAATTCTTGATATCGTTTCCCTTTTTGAAATTGTCGAGCTCCTCAAGAACGGTAATTGGTATGGCTACATCGTTGTCGTCGAATGTGTTAATAGCATTGTGGTTGTAAATGATTACAGATGTGTCGAGCACAAAAATCTTCTTTGCTTTGGATTTGGCTACAGGCATATTATTTTGTTTTTTGGTGGAAATCTATAATGTAAAGTTAGTGTTGCATATCCGCTTTTTGATTGAACCAAAGTGAACAAATTATTAACATTACTTTGTTTATTTAACTCTCTTCACAACTTTCTCAAATGAAATGATTTAGCACTAAAACAAATGGATTTCGGATAATAAGCTCCACCAAAAAAAGCATATAAGCCTATTCTGTTTTCCGAAAAACACTTAATTTTTTATAATAAAGAAATGGAAATCTTGTTAAATAGCAGAAACAGCCATACATTTGTTAGCCTAAAATACGTATATGCCTGAATACACCGGTGAACTCCAATCCAAACTACCTTCCGCAGGAACCTCCATTTTTGCGGTCATGTCGAAACTCGCAGTTGAGCATGATGCCATCAATCTTTCTCAGGGTTTTCCTGATTTTCCAATCTCCGAGAAACTGATCGCACGGGTGAATCATTATATGAAAAAAGGCTTTAACCAGTATGCACCGATGCCAGGCGTTCAACCATTGCGCAAAGCCATTGCTGATAAAACAAAAGCAACCTATCAGGTTGATTATGATCCTGAAACAGAAATCACAATTACTGCTGGAGCAACGCAGGCGATTTTTACTGCCATAAGCGCATTTGTTCGCGATGGCGACGAAGTAATCATTTTTGAACCTGCCTATGACAGTTATGCCCCAGCTGTGAAAGCTTTTGGTGGATTAGTGAAATATTCAACTCTGAAACATCCTGATTTCCATATTAACTGGAGTGAAGTGAAAAGGCTGTTGTCGAACCGCACGCGCATGATTATCATTAATAGTCCGCACAATCCGAGTGGCAGCCTTATTTCGAAAGAAGATCTGACAGAACTTGAGAAACTTACACACGACAGTGATATCATTGTTTTGAGCGATGAAGTTTACGAACATTTGATTTTTGACGGACATATCCATCAAAGTGTCTGCCGTTTTCCTGAGTTGCTGAGTCGAAGCTTAGTGATTGGCTCCTTTGGAAAAACTTTCCATGCAACAGGATGGAAAACGGGTTATGTTCTCGCTCCGGCAAGGTTAACAGCAGAGTTTCGTAAGTTACATCAGTTCACTGTTTTTGCTTCAAATACACCGATTCAATATGCCATTGCCGATTTTCTGCAAGATCCTGAAAACTACAACCACCTAAATATATTTTATCAGAAAAAACGAGATTTTTTTATTGATAAAATCAAGGATTCACGTTTTAAAATTGTCCCAAGTTATGGCACATATTTTCAATTGCTTGATTATTCTGCGATTAGTAATGAATCTGATATGAACTTTGCCAAATCACTTGTGTTCGAACACAAGATCGCCAGTGTACCACTTTCTCCTTTTTACAGTATGCCCAATGATGCGCGTCTTTTACGATTCTGTTTTGCAAAAAAAGAAGATACTCTCACCAAAGCGGCTGAAATTTTATGCAGGATTTAAAAATAGCATACATACAAACCAATCTTATTTGGGAGGATGCACAGGCAAACCGATCCGCTTTCAGTACTAAAATTACTGAACTTTCCGAAAAAACGGACCTGATTGTACTTCCCGAAACCTTTACCACCGGTTTTCCTGTTGATCCGAATCAATTTGCTGAAACTTCAGAAGGCGAAACAATCGTATGGATGAAGGAAACAGCTGCATCGACAGGTTCTGTTATTTGCGGGAGTTTCCTGATGAAAAAACACGAAAAATTCTACAATACCTTTGTTTGGATGCGACCTGACGGATCTTTTGAGACCTATGATAAACGACATGTTTTTCGCATGGGAGGTGAACACAAACATATTGAGCCCGGGAAAAAAAATATTCGGATTGAACTCAAAGGATGGAAGATCAGGCCCTTGATTTGTTACGATTTACGTTTCCCGGTTTGGAGCAGAAACAGTTACAAAAATGGTGAATTTGATTACGATTTATTAATTGTTGTCGCAAACTGGCCTGCTGTACGTGCTTATCCCTGGACACAATTGCTTATTGCCCGTGCCATTGAAAACCAGTGTTTTGTGCTGGGCGTTAACCGTATTGGCACCGATCTGAACGGGATAGCTTACTCGGGTAATTCAGGTTTGATTGATCCGAAAGGAAAATTTGTTTCATCGGCAGAACCATCATGTGAACAGACATTAATTGCAACACTCTGTGCAAATGAAATTCTGCAATTCAGAAAAGATTTTAAAGTTGGATTGGACTGGGATGATTTTTTGTTAACCAGTGAATAATAACACATTATAATCTTCAGATCTTTAATTATTTACTCATCTTTACCAAAGTCAATGCTTTCATCTGTATCGTTTATGGGGCTCACTTTTCCATCACTTTCCTCTTCATACAGGCTTTCACGCAGAGCATCAAGCTGATTCATCATTTTGTTGATATTCATTTCATTGATTTTCATCCGCTCTGAAAGCTCAGCAAGATGTAACTGCAACGCTTTTTTAAAATTTTCAATTTGTTCCTGATCAGTAGATACTACCTTATATTCAAGCAATTGAATCATTGTTTCCATTCTGGCAATTCTTTCAATGCTATTCTTACGATGTATCCAGAACAAAATAATCAGTGCTATCATTTCTAAAAAGGCAATAGCGGCAATCCCCAAACTCAGATAATCGAAATTTGCTAAACTTACATTCATATGATACGATCGAATAAGTATTGTTTGACCTCAAAAATAATAAATTCAACGCAGCCGGTAAAAACTTATACCAAAATCGAATCGATTGACCAATCTTCCTTATTAAAAAGGTATCACCAGATGAGATTAATTAACAGATACGTAGGATTCATATTTTGTCATTATTGCCAATTTTATACCTTTGGTTGAAATAATCCAGAAATATGTCAGCATAACCTGTATTTTTCAGACTGGACTTAGTAAAAAGAATGGATAAACTTTCGGTTTCGATAATTACATTTAACGAAGAGCGCAATATAGAACGTTGTTTGGTTTCTATTGAAGGAATTGCTGATGAAATTATTGTAGTAGATTCATTTTCAACGGATAATACAAATATAATTTGTGAGAAATACAATGTCATTTTTTCAACCAATACTTTTGAAGGTTATATCGAACAAAAAAATCATGCTTTAAAACGCTGTTCAAACAGATTCGTTTTATCACTTGATGCAGATGAAGCCTTATCAGAAGAGTTAAAATCAGCAATCCTTCAGGAGAAGGAAAAAGGTTTTGAAAATGGTTATTCATTTAACCGGTTAACAAATTACTGTGGCAGCTGGATCAGACATTCGGGCTGGTATCCTGATGTTAAACTTCGGTTGATCGACAAGGAAAAAGGTTTTTGGAGTGGATTAAATCCACATGATAAATTTGAGTTTTTCGAAAAAACCAAAATCAAACACCTTGCCGGTGACTTATTTCATTACTCTTACCACAGTATCGAAGACCATCACAAGCAGGTTGAGTATTTCACGACAATTGGTGCTAAATCGTATTTTGATAAAGGAAGAAAAGCGGGTTTGCTCCTACTTTGGTTTTCACCCGTTGCTAAGTTTATCCGTGATTATTTTTTTAATCTTGGCTTCCTCGATGGCAAAGCAGGTTGGTTGGTTTGCACCATTTCAGCAGGAGCCACCTACAAAAAATACCACAAACTGCGTAGGCTTAAAAAAGGATTGGAAATATGAAACGTATTTTGATCAGCCGAACTGACAGCATTGGAGATGTGATGCTCACACTTCCAGTTTGCGGTGTGATTAAAAAGTTTTTTCCTACATGTGAGATTATTTTTCTCGGACGAACTTATACCAAAGCCATTGCAGATGCCTGCGAACACATCGACTTATTTTTAAACTATGATGAACTTGAAAAAAATACAATCGATGATCAGATTGTACTATTGAAAGATTTGAATGTTGACATTATTATTCATGTTTATCCTTTAAAAGCCATCGCGAATCTGGCCAAAAAAGCAAAAATCCCGATACGTGCCGGAGCATCAGGGCGCTGGTATCATTACCTTTTTTGCAATAAAATCGTTCCGCTTACTAGGCGAAGATCCAATTTGCATGAAGCACAGTTAAACCTGAGACTTCTACAGGCAATTGGTATTCACGAAGACTTACAGCTTGCTGAAATAAATACTTATTACGGATGGAAACCAAAGGCAACTCTCCGTCCAGAACTTATTAATATAATTGATAAACAGCGTTTTAACCTGATTCTACATCCAAGATCAAAAGGCAGTGCACGTGAATGGGGGTTAACGAATTTCTCAAATTTACTCGACTTATTACCCGAAAGTGATTTTAACGTTTTTGTTACAGGAACAGCCGCTGAAGGTGAACAAATCAGTGAATTATTTGACCATCATCCCACTTTGATCAATCTCACCGGAAAGCTTACATTACCTGAATTCATTGCCTTTATTTCAGAATCAGATGGTTTAATCGCTGCCAGCACAGGTCCTTTGCACATTGCTGCTGCTTCAGGAATCATCGCCATTGGCATTTATCCGCCAATTAAACCCATGCATCCCGGAAGATGGCAACCTATCGGAAAATTTGCCACTGCATTAGTAAAAGAAAAAGACTGTGATCGTTGTCGTAAAACACAATCCTGTCAATGTATGCTTGAAATTACTCCAATCCAGGTATTTAACAAACTAAATGAACTAAATAATGAAAGAAACAGATAAGTGGCTTGTGGTAGTGAATCCCCGGGCCGGTGTTGGTAAATGTGAAAAAGATTGGCCGACAATCAAAGGATTGCTCACCAAAGCCGGGTTTTCTTTCATGAGTGTTCAAACTGAAAGGCAATTTCATGCGATCGAAATAACACGTGATTTAGTTAACAATCAGGGTTTCACAAAAATAATAGCGGTGGGTGGTGATGGAACTCTCAATGAAGTTGTGAATGGCATTTTTCAGCAAACCCGATTTGCTACCACAGATATTACTTTGGGAATGATCACTGTGGGCACCGGTAATGATTGGGGAAGAATGTATTCATTTCCATTGGATTACGAAAAAGCGGTTCAGATTCTTAAAAACGAACTGACATTTCTTCAGGATGTTGGCAAAGTAAAATACCGATACCATACTGAAGATGATTACCGTTACTTTATCAATATGGCCGGAATGGGTTACGATGCACTCGTGGCAAAAAAAACCAATCTTATGAAAGCCAAAGGGCATGGCGGTGCATTCGCGTATCTTTATAATCTCGTAGTGGGATTATTTCAATATAAAAGCATTCATTTACATATCGTTGTCGATGGCGAAGTGGTTGTCGACGGGCCGGTTTTCAGCATGAGTATTGGTATTTGCCAATACAATGGTGGTGGAATGAAACAGTTGCCCAATGCAATTCCTGATGACGGATTGTACGATATGACAGTGATTAAAAAAACTTCAAAATACCGGGTTATCCGAAATATCAAAAACCTGTATGACGGATCATTTTTAAAAATGCCTGAAGTTGAGACATTTATTGGCAAAGAAATAAGTATAACCTCTACACCGCGCCACGCCATATTTTTGGAAACCGATGGAGAATCACTGGGTTGTTCGCCACTCGATTTCGAAATTGTTCCCCGTGGTGTGAAACTTATCGTCAGAAAAAAAGCTTTGAAGATGTTCGGAAAAATTGAGGAAATTCCTACTTCATAAAAACAGTAATTTTTTCGCAATCGTTTTCGTTGAATAATTGCCCGATCATTGGAAATGACAGTCTGCGGGTACTTGTTTTTGTTAACTTTGTAATGTTTCGTTTAAGACACACGAATGAACAACCCCAAACACGATCCTATACATTTAAAAGAAGTTTTTTTCACCGCTTCCGTTCTTTTCTTTTTATCAGTTTTATTTTTCAGCAATCATATTCAGCAATTTCATGCGCCATTTTGGAAAGATCGATTGGAACAGGTTCAATATCCGCCCTTCCTGAACGTGAATAATTCAATAAGTCAGTGATCAGGGTATTCATCTTATTGGCGGATTTAGATA
>CAJBPB010000050.1 GCA_903957365.1 uncultured Bacteroidota bacterium | reverse complement strand
TCGATACTGTTCTGAAACAGGCTGAGCTGATAGCAGAATTTTTTACAAATTGACCACGTTATTGATGAAGCAAACAAACAATAATGAAAATGAAAGACCTTACCAACTCAAATATAGATAGGCAAAACATACTGAACAATCATTATGCATTATCTCAAATTCAGGAATACATAGGATTGCCAGGAATGATATTTGAGGGCGAATACCGCTTTACAAAGGAAATGGTAGCTAATTTCTTTGAAATTGACATTTCTACAATCGATCGGTACCTTGCAAAATATGAACCAGAACTCAAACACAATGGTTATATTTTAACCAAAGGCAAACAACTGAAAGACTTTAAATTACAATTTGATCACCTCATTGATAAGGCGAGCAAAACCCGTCAGCTTGGTTTGTTCAATTTCAGAGCTTTGTTAAACCTGTCCATGTTACTTGTCGAAAGCGAAAAAGCCCGGCATTTAAGAAGTAAAATACTCGATATCGTAATTCATACCATTAATGAAAAAACAGGCGGTGGCACAAAATACATTAATCGCAGGGACGAGGATTACTTGATCAATGCGATTAGAGAACACAAATACAGAAAGGATTTTACCAATTCTCTAAATTTGCATATTGACCTTGGTAATTATAAATACTCCCTGTACACCGACAAAATTTATCAGGCAATTTTTCGTGAAAATGCAAAAGAGTACAAGCAGATACTGAAACTTGCCGATAACGAAAATGCAAGAGATACAATGTATGCTGAGGTTTTAAAGCTCATTGCATCCTTTGAAGCCGGTCTTGCATATGAAATCGGAAAAAAATCCGGGGAATTGAACCGGAAATTATTTTCGTCTGAGGTTGACCAAATATTCAAAGATTTTGCCGACCATCCTGCGCAATTACCACATATTGAAGATGCCCGGATAAAAATGGCTTCACGTGATAATTTTTTCAGAGATGCCTTTCATCACAAACTTAAAGAATATATTACTTCGGTGAGTTCTGCCGACTTTGAAAAATTTATAGGCGACCGCAGTGCCGACTTTGAAGAACAGTTAAAAGAGGCCGGGGATGTTTTCAAACGACTTAAAGACAGCGAGTAATGTCAATTGTTTACATAAATGATATCGAGGAGGTCATTTCCCTGCACTTGAAAACAATTGAGGTTAGTGGTGGTGGCACTGCTGGTATTCTCAACCTTAATTCAATGAATGCTGCGCTCGATCATATTCAGAATGATGATTATTATCCCACATTTGAAGAAAAACTTACTCATTTGTTTTTCGTTGCCAATAAAAGCCATTGTTTTCAGGATGGAAATAAAAGAATTGCCATTGTTCTTGGTAGCATTTTTCTGTTAAAAAATGGATATATCAAGGCAGCAACTGAATTTCTGTACAGAATGGAAATAATCAGTTACCATGTTGCCGCAAGCAATATTGATAAAGAGCTGCTACTCGAAATAATTACCTCAATTTTAAACGAAGCAGATTATTCAGAAGAATTAAAATTGAAAATCGCATATGCTATTTCCCAGTTTGGTATAGATCCTGAAACGTATAACAAATGACGTAATGCTTGAGCAAAATCTCATACTTAACATTCTCACCTTCAATCATCCGGTTGAGCAGAAGAATTTTGCCTTTTACACCGAGAAGAAAAATGGCTGTTATCCAATCAATCACTACGAGTTCCCTTTGAACATTGCCGAAATCATTCCCGATGCAAAGTCAAAGAAATTTGAGCAGCTATACACCGATTTTGAAAATACCCTGGACAAGGAAGCAGTAATTCCCGTTGACCTGATAAAGTGTACAAGGTTTGCAAAACATTATTACTCCTGGGTCATATACAACCATTTCAAAACTGTTGTTGATATAGTAAACTCAAATTTTGTAAATGACCTCGAAGTATGGTTTCACGACAAGAATGAAAGCACATCCGAATATAAGGCTTACAAAGTTTTTACTATTCGGGTTCAGATTGCCCGTAATGCAGCCACACCGGAAATGATAATTTCTTATGATAGCATCTCATTGGTTCATGAAAAAAGCATCCTTGATCTTGACATTGAAACAACCATGTTTAAAAGAGTTGTCTATGAAAAACAGATTTATAAATATGATAAACTGCCTGATGAGGCAAAATATCATTGGGAAAAGGTATTCCCGATACTGAACAATACCTTGAAGTATGCATTGAATATTCCAGTACAACCAAACCGAAAAGGAACCAATAGGTATAAGGTTTACAAATCAAACCTCGATTATTTTATTAATGCCTATATAAAATCCAAGCAATTCAGCAGTATTATTCCTTTGAATGATGAAAACTATCTCAAAGTTGAAACCATCCGGGTAAAAAATACAACTCCGGGCAGCAACCTTTTACAATTCGGGCAAAATAAGATGGGTGCTGTTCCATACAATGGGCTCATTGATAATGGTCCTTATTCGCATTGCCCTTTCCCACATGTAAATATGTTTTTCAT
>CAJBPB010000049.1 GCA_903957365.1 uncultured Bacteroidota bacterium | reverse complement strand
CGACTTATAATATTTTTATCAATTACTTCTACGAAGAAATTTTTCATAATTGAAAAGGAACCTTGTGCGGAGCAATTCTCACACAAAAAAAATTGATATGGGTGTAAATAGTTTTAAAACAAAAGGCCTTGAAATTATGAATCTCAAGGCCTCTTTTTGTGATTAAAAATTGAATTTACTATTGAATCACCAATTTTCCGGTTATAGTTTCATTCGATGAAATAATACGATAAAAATATGTTCCGGCAGCGAGTTGATCAATAACTATATTTTGATTATCAATCACTTCACCTGACAACACTAATTTTCCACTAAGATTATAAATTTCAAGTTTTGCTTGTTTAGTATCGGCTAAGCGAACCGTAATTCGATCAACCGCCGGGTTCGGCATAACCTGACTTAATATTGCATTGTTCTGAATCACTGATGTTGTGTTTTGTTCTGAATAGTAGTACATATCACGACCAGTTACCAATGAACGCAATGGCAGTGGCTGATTTGAATAGGTAATTGATACCGGCATATAATTGTATTGCCAATCTGGCCCATTTAATGCAGGCACCACAATCTCTGATCTTGGGTAAGTCATATTATAGGCGTAGTCTTGCATAATTGAGTAAACCCATTGACTTCCATTCCAGTTAAATACATTCAAAACATCAAGATTACTGCTGCCATCATAAACAAGCTCGTGTTTATATGAGTTAAGCCAGGCACTTGTAGTTTCATCCCAGGTATAACGAATTTCTTCAGATTCAAAATTATTCGCATTGTAAGAATAAACATACTTAATAGAGAATACCCAACTAAAAGTGGTAAAACTGAACTCTGAATCAATAGTCATTGATAGATTTTCGTTGCCATCATAAGTGTATTCAGACTTCCATACATCAAACCAGGTTGCACTTCCGGCATCATAGACTGATGTAAGCAATAATATGGGATCACCATTTGCATTGACTGTAATGGTCAGTTTTGAGAATAAATCCCACTCACTTGTTTCTGCATTCCAGATATAGGCAAGCATCTCCCCCACACCGGTGTCATTATACACAAATTCTGCCTTAAGCGCGTAAACCCAATTGTTTGTCTGGGTATCCCAATTACTGCTGATAAAGCTTGAAACGTATCCGGTAGCATCGTAGAAAACCTCATCCTTTGTTGAATTTATCCATGCGCTGGCAACCATATCCCAATCACTGGATATCTGAACTGTATTTTGCATCGCCAGGTTGTAGGTGTATTCTGTTTTAGCCAGATTCTCCCATGTGGAAGTTGAGGAATTCCAACTATCGGCATAAAAGCTATCCAATCGTTGCACAACAGCAGCGGTTGATTTAAAATCAGCGTTTGAAGATTGTAGAAACTGACGTAACAAATCATTTATTTCAGCAGAATAATCTGTAAGATTGGTCGAAATAATTAATTTGTCATAAAGCTCCTTCTGATCAATTTTTGCACTTCTTGCTGAAAGCATCGATGTAATAAACAATAGCATAATGAATAGCGTAGATGTTTTTTTCATGGGTCTGAGTTTTTAATGAGTATTTAGGTAAAATGGTGCTCAAATGTATAATAATAAATAATGGAAGTCAATGGGTAGAATTACGTATTCCATCTTATTGATATCTAATAACTAATAAAAACCAAGTTACAATCTCAGATAGCCCTAAGCACAACAGGGAACTATGATAAAAATACGAGAATTGTATTTTTTGATATTCACTAAGAAATTGTTTAATATTTATCCTTTGGCATTTCTTTGTGACTTAAAACCTCATACTTCGTTAAAATCTCCGTCAATAGCGCTGCTATTAACGTCAATTTTGCCTCGTCTGATGACTTAATTCTTCAAAAAACTACGCTAAAATAAAATCTAGACAGTTTAAGCCAAAATCATTTTAGAAAAGTAGAAATAGTTGCAAACT
>CAJBPB010000048.1 GCA_903957365.1 uncultured Bacteroidota bacterium | reverse complement strand
TATTTCTACAATTTTGGGGCACAACGAAAAATTAATAAGCTAATTAATGAATACAAGCCTGACCTGATTTATGGTCAATTGTTGCGCGTGGCAGAGTATATTCGTTTTCAAAAACAGCCAAAAGCGATTGATTATCAGGATGTTTTTTCGATGGGAATCAAACGCAGGTATGAGATTTCAAACGTTTTTTCGAAACCTTTTTTCCGGGCTGAATACCAGCGGTTGAAGCGATACGAGCGGGAAATTTTTGATGATTTCGATATCAAAACCATCATCAGCGAACCCGACAGGCAACATATTGATCATCCGGATCGTGATCAAATTCTGATCGTGCCCAACGGCGTTGACCATGATTATTTCAAACCCATGGAAGCTCTTAAAAAGTTCGATCTTGTATTTACAGGAAATATGGCTTATGCGCCAAACGTGAATGCCGCGCAGTTTCTTGCAAAAGAGATTATGCCATTGGTCTGGCAAAAACTGCCTGACACCAGACTTTTGCTTGCCGGCGCCACCCCCGACAAAAGCGTTCGTGATCTGGCGAGCGATCACATTACCATTTCAGGCTGGCTCGATGACATTCGTGTCGCGTACGCTGAATCGCGCGTTTTCATTGCTCCTATGCGGATCGGTACCGGCTTGCAGAATAAGCTTCTGGAAGCCATGTCGATGAAAATTCCTTGTGTAACGACTTTTCTGGCTAACAACGCTTTGAACGGGACACCGGACCGGGATTTATTGGTTGGCGAAACAGCCACAGAACTCGCCAATGCTGTTATTGAGTTACTTACCAATAAAACGAAAGCCAGTGAAATGGCTGATTCAGGGTTTCAATTTGTGAATACTCATTACGATTGGAAGTCCGCAACTGAAAAACTACTTAATGCAATTTCGGCTTCAATCAGGAATTCAATCAAAGTGTAGTCCTGACTGATTGACTTGAGCCCGTTTTTCCTTACTTTTGCAGTCCAAAAGATTCTATTCTATAAGCACAATTCATCCTAATTTCAATCATTATGGCCGACGATAAAAAAATTATCTTCTCAATGGTAGGTGTAACAAAAATTATCCCTCCTTCCCGTCAAATCCTGAAAGACATCTATCTTTCATTCTATTACGGTGCGAAAATTGGCATCATCGGACTAAACGGTTCTGGTAAATCAACCTTGTTACGCATCATTGCCGGCACTGAAAAATCGTATCAGGGCGATGTGGTTTTCTCACCGGGCTACAGCATCGGTATGCTCGATCAGGAACCAATACTTGACGACAATAAAACAGTGAAGCAGGTGGTTGAAGAAGGAGTTCAGGAGATTGTTGACATTTTAAAAGCCTATGAGGAGGTGAACAATAAATTCATGGAACCGATGTCGGATGACGAAATGAACAAGCTTATTGAGGAACAAGGCCGTTTGACAGATTTGATTGAGCATAAGGATGCCTGGGAACTCGATAGCAAACTCGAACGCGCCATGGATGCCTTGCGTTGTCCGGATGGAGATGCTCCGATAAAAAATCTTTCCGGTGGTGAAAGGCGTCGGGTTGCTTTGTGCCGCCTTTTATTAAGTGAGCCAGATATTTTGCTTCTGGATGAACCTACCAACCACCTTGATGCTGAGTCGGTTGAATGGCTTGAACTCCATTTGCAACAATATAAAGGAACAGTGATCGCTGTAACCCACGACCGGTATTTCCTCGATCATGCTGCCGGTTGGATACTTGAACTTGACCGCGGTGAAGGCATTCCATGGAAAGGAAATTATTCATCCTGGCTCGATCAGAAGACCAAACGCATGGAGATGGAAGAAAAGACCGAGAGCAAGCGTCGGAAAACCCTTGAGCGTGAGCTTGAATGGGTGCGTATGGGAGCCAAGGCACGTCATGCCAAATCGAAGGCAAGGTTGGCCAATTATGATAAAATGATGAGCGAAGACACCAAGCAAAAGGAAGAGAAACTCGAGTTATTTATTCCGAATGGCCCGCGGTTAGGTAATAAAGTAGTTGAATTTCAAAATGTTACAAAGGCTTTTGGTGATAAAGTGTTGTTCGAGAATCTTAATTTTAGTCTTCCCCCGGCAGGTATTGTTGGAATTATTGGTCCAAACGGTGCCGGCAAAACGACTTTGTTCAGGCTCATCATGGGTCTTGAATCACCCGATTCGGGTCAGTTTGATTTGGGTGATACTGTTAAAATTGGTTATATCGATCAGTCACATGCCGAGATTGACCCTGAAAAATCAGTTTATGAGATTATCTCGGGAGGACACGATGAAATAAGGTTGGGGAACCGTAGCATGAATGCGCGGGCTTATGTCTCACGATTCAACTTCAGTGGCACCGATCAAAGTAAAAAAGCAGGCATACTTTCGGGTGGTGAGCGTAATCGTTTACATTTGGCCATGACCTTAAAACAGGAGGCCAATGTCCTGCTGCTTGACGAACCTACCAACGATATCGATATCAATACATTGCGTGCGCTGGAAGAAGGGATTGAGAATTTTGCCGGTTGCGCTGTAATTATCTCCCACGACCGCTGGTTCCTCGACCGTGTGGCAACACATATTCTGGCTTTTGAAGGAAACTCTCAGGTATATTATTACGAAGGAAGCTATTCGGAATACGAGGAAAACAACCACAAGCGTTTGGGTGATGCTGGTCCGACAAGGATCAGGTATAAAC
>CAJBPB010000047.1 GCA_903957365.1 uncultured Bacteroidota bacterium | reverse complement strand
CACATTTTGCTGAACCAATGCTGCCACTCTTTAAAAATACTGTCAACATATTTGTCGTCGTTACCGTATTTTGGTGCGTCGAGGCATTTTTTGTGAATCCTGATCCAATCCATAAAATTGTCGGCTTTCACCTGTTCGATCAAACTGTATGAACCTGTCTCGATGGCCGGGTGATAGCCAAAATTCGCTTCAATGGCAGCTTTGAGTTCTTTGAGCGTAAAATGATTTTCGTCAAATACATTTTTCCGGATAGACGCCAGTGAATTTACCAGATTCACACCTCCGCAGATCTCAACATTGAAAGTGCGATTGTAACGACAACCTTTGTGGCTTATGTCTTTGCCTTTTTCGAGGCAATCGGGTTTCAACATACTGTTGATGATCGATGGCGACACCTTTCCCCAGATATCGTGCTGGATGTTGTTGGTCAGGGTTAATACTTCTACCGTGAGGCTAAAATATTTTTTAAAGACAGTCCAGATTTCTTCATACGATGCCAGTTCAGAACCATGTGCAGGATAAACCCTGATCCCTGTTCGTTTATCCAATCCATCGAACAAGACCGCCTCGAGCACTTTGGGTAAGGATATAAAATGTACTCCGACACTCGTGGCAGGAGCCGAACCACCGGGAATAAACCAGGTTTCACCATTAAACTCCAACGGCATCCAGCTACCCGGTGAAGTTTCCAGACAGCCGCCAATGGACCATGCACGCGCTTCTTCAAGCTCAAGACCTTCTTTTTTGAAATTATTCATCAGGAATTCCATCGCAACCCGATTGTTCACCCATGCAGGATAACCGGTTCCGACTTTGGTACATTCGATGCCCTTCATCAGGAATTCATCAGGAAGTTTTTCATCGAACAACAGACTGAGCGTGGGTTGCGGAGTGTCACACGTCATGGCTGATTCCAGAATCAGCATTTCGAGTTCGTTGGCGGCGCTGCCACCTTCTTTATCCAGGCCGCCGATGCACAGGTTGTTAAAGGTGTTTCCACTCAACACGCCACCAACCACACCCATCGAAGCGAAACAATCCAATTCGGTGAATTTCATACGCATACACTCGAGTAATTCGATGGTGCTTTCGCGATTCAGAATGCCTTTATCCATATCATGTTTCCAGTAAGGGTAAAGTACCTGTCCGAGCCGCCCGGGTGAAAGACCGGAAATGGCATCTTCGTTGAGCACGGCCACATGGAATATCCATATAAGCTGCAAAGCATCGTAAAAAGAACGCGGTTTATTTTCTGATAACCACTCGAGGCGTTCGGCAATGTCGAGGTATTCATTCTTTTGCGCTGAATCAGCCTCAAGCGAAGCCATGAAACGGGCTTCACCCGCATAATTCAGAATCCACTTCTGTAGTCCTTCGAGCATGGTATGCACCGCCTTGTAAAAATACAGACGATCCATTTCAGGATAACCGGCTGCCTGATGCTGCTTTTCACGACAGATACTTTTAATGCCTTCAATCCCAAATTGCAGCGGATAATAATAATTGATCACTTCGCGGCCTTGCGGGAGTGTGTAACCCGAATCGAACATGCAGATGACCGCACGCATAATCTCTTCTTTGGTCTGATAACCCGGAACCAGCTGCTCATACTTATGACCGACATCGTCAACCGATTTGTTAAACCATTTTTTTGCAGTCCTCAGCAATACCGGCATCTCTTCTTTGCGTAGACCAAACTTACCCGCAATGGAAATCACATTCCCTGCACTTCTGGTAACATTTCCTCCACCCTGTCCCATGGTGGTTACTTCGTCAGCGCTGTTTTTACCCGATTTCTGTGCTTCCTTGTACAACTCATCTTCCTTGGCCAGAAAAAATGCCTCCGACAGCCAGGGCATCGGATAAGAACCTCTCAGATAATTCGCTTTGCGCATGGCAAGCAATTCGCCGGGTAAAACGGAAGGAGTCAGGTGCGAAAAACCAGCCTTTAAGGCTTCGGCCCTTCGTATGATCGGAATTTCTCCTTCGAGTTCTTCCCACCGGCGTGTGTACCAGTATGGAAACTCTACGGAAGCAGATGATTTTGTTTCAAAATACAACTGCCTTAATTTCTCAACACGGGCGGTCGGACTTTTCTTAATTTCCCTGGATTGAATTTCACTTTCAGGTTTTGCTCCATAATAATTATAAATGTCGGTGGAGCTTTGCAATACATCTTGATTTGTTATCATAATCCAGGGTTTTTTACTGAAATATTTATTAAAAATTATCTCTTACTATCAGATACATTTAAAAGAACTTATCATTCATTCATCAGATTTTCTTTTCAGATTATCTCGGTATTCATTCACAATTTGGGACGCTATCTCAAAATCCTCAGACGAAACCATCACTTTCACTTCGCCTGCATAGTTGGGGTTAAACCCATAAGCAGTTCCGATGGTATTCCGGAGAAAAGACTGAATCTCGGCATTTTGAAGCAGACTTTCAATCATTCCGGCTTCCCATTGTGTTCCGGAAAAAATTTCAGTGACAGAATTCTGGTTTTTCACTTTAACTTTCTTATTGGATTAAACTTCAATTCATTCCATTGCGTCAAATATACCATACTTTTCATGAATTATCAAATCGATTTTTGAAGTTTTTCCCTTTCCAGGAACCATGCATTGAAAGGATTACACATTCATCACGATGCCGGAATCAGTAAAAAGAACGATATCGATACCCACAAAGGGCTCACCGATGTATTCATGAATACCAGAGATTCCAAATCTTATCAACTCAAACAAAATCTCTATCAGTATCTTGATAATAATCTACTCATGTTTCGCACTAAGGGCTAAATAGGTCAGATGCAATGTATTATATTTAAATTAGAAATCTAAATGTACTGATATATAATATGTTACAAATTCAATTTTTAATTTTAAAATCGCTTTGTGAACCTCTGTTCCTTCTTTGTGACACTTTGTGCAACAAATTTTAGCTATACCACAAAAGGCACTAAGAATACACAAAATTACACAAAGGACTAAATATCATTTATATATCGCTATGAATCAAATATATACCCATATTTATTACAAATACGAAACATGAATAATCAACTGTAATATGACGGGCATGGTGGGGAAGATAAACACCAAAAACACCCATATCTCTGCAAATAAATTCGATTTGATGAAAAGTCCGCTGGTTCATAATGGTTTCTGTAATAAAGAACTACATTTGTTTAAGGTAAACACGAAACAATCATGAATACCCATTTCAATGTTGAATAATGAAACGGAAATAGCAGCGAAACTTAGCTTAACTATTGATTTTTATGGATTTAGGAGAGTTTTTGGTATTATAAGAATCATCAATATAAATACGAATTGATTTAGATAATGGCTATTAGCCATTCGTCGGCAACAATATAAGGGCCGAGACTGT
>CAJBPB010000046.1 GCA_903957365.1 uncultured Bacteroidota bacterium | reverse complement strand
GCCTGTATTGAGAAATCATTGTCACTGACATCAACAGTACCGGCATCCGTATGACTGAAAACTTTGATTGTATAATCAGTGTCAATTGGAGTGCCTATTGGAATCGTCCAGACGTAGGTTGATCCTTCAACATCTGATGCGATAGTTGATGATAATACACCACCATTATATAACTTAATATCAAAAGTACCGGTTACATCATCAATCCATGAAATGAGATATGAATAACCTCTGACCCAGGTAATTCCTCCAACACTTGGTTGCAAAACGGTTATAGTACCAGAGCCTGTTTCTCCGATACTGAAATTATTATCACTAAAATCTTGTATAGTTCCATCATTCATTGCTGATACCCTGATGCTATAATCAGAACCTGTTGGGATTGAACCATTATTTGCAATTGTCCATGAGTAGGTGGAACCTGTAACATTTTCTGCAAGAACAGCATGTGATAAACCACTTTTATACAAACTAATTTTCATTGGTCCTGGAACATTATCTATCCAGGAAATTAAATAGGTAGATCCTTTTAACCAATTAATTCCAGTTGAATTTGGTTGTAACACAGTAACTGTATTTCCGGGTGTGTTGGCTTGAATTGAGAAGTTGTTGTCACTAAAATCATACGAAATTGGATCATTGTGGCTAAATATTTTGACTTTATAATCGTTTGCAACCGCTGTTCCGTTAGGAATAGTCCAGGCATAGGATGATCCAACTACATCAATTGCAATACTGGAATGAAACACACCACCCTTATACAAATCAATGTCAACATTTCCGGTGATGTTATCGACCCATGAAATAAGATAAGAATTCCCTTTGATCCAGGTAATGCAGTCCAAACTTGGTTGCAATACTGTAATTGTACCCGAACCCGGGGCTGAAATAGAAAAATAATTATCACTTAAGTCGAAAATAGATTCATCTAATTCGTTCGTTACTTTAATTTTGAATTTATTTCCAAATGTAATATCTGATGGTATACTCCATGCAAAGGTTGATCCTTCAATATTACTACTAATAAGCTTATCAGGTGTACTGATTTTCAAATTATTAAAATACAATCGACGACTGATATTCATATCGGCCATATTGTCGGCAGAGAAACGAACTGCATTGGGAACTCCGGATATTGTAATGTTTTGGTCATATGATTCTGCTCCATTGCGACCAGTTCCATATACACGTAAGGTATTTGCTGCAATGTATTCAAAGCGTAGGTTCATAACATTTAATCCAAAATGATTAAACATTGGTAAACCATTAATATAGATAATGTTTCCGATACCCAATTTAATATCAATAATTTTGGTCCCAGGTGAAGAGATCGATATATATCCCGAATATATTTCAATTCCTTTACTTCCACTTCCTCCATTATCTGCATTCACTGCCCAGTCAAAACTAAATGTACTGCCCAACTGAAGTGGTGATGAAAAAGGTCTATCAGTGTAGATATGAGACGCTAAGGATGATTCCAAATGAAATGAGGGATTGTCCATGCCAATAATACCGATGCCTGCTGGATTGTCAACAATGCCGCCTGTAGTGCCCGTATATTCAACGAGCCAGGGTTCAAATCCATAACCGCCATTAGTGCCTGCCCCCCACAATCCTCCGGCATAACCAGCGTATGAAGCATTATCTGAAGCGATTAGATCATCATTGATCAATTCTATTTTTACATTTCCTGAAACATTATCTATCCAGGAAATGATGTTCGTTGTACCTCTTATCCAATTTATGCCTGAAATGTTTGGTTGTTCGACATGGATATTTGTCCCAGATGTTGAGGTTACGAGGGAAAAATAGTTATTACTCAAATCCATATAGCAATCTCCGCATGCAGCACTTGAAATCTTTATTTTGTAATGGATTCCAGTAGTAATTGCTGATGGGATATCCCAACTATAGGTTGATCCGACTGCTGATAATGTAATATTCGTGGTGACAGGAGATAAAGGAATAGTATAATCAACCAAATCAATTTTCACCGGATAGGTAAAATTATCTGTCCATGATATTAAATGGGTAGTTCCAACCTGCCATTCAATGCCAGATTCATTGGGTTGGATTACTTCAACAACTGGTGATTGTGCAATTACATTCATATTCATGGCTAATACTATGGCCAGAAACACAAAATTGCGAATTTGTAAAAGCGTTTTCATGGGTTTTAGATTAGTGATTTCTCAATATTTTTTAGAAAGAATAATTCTCAATAATGAAGCTCAAAAACTATTCCATATTTGATCAGATATTCTACATCCCTTATCATATATTGGATTCGTGAAAAATGTTGTTTTCAGCCTTTTATTAAAAATTCCCAGATTACTAATTATATTCCATTTTCAGGAAAAGTAGAAATCAGTCGAAATGATTGCAAATCGTTGATCTTAAATATGAATACCTCAATAGGAAATCACTTTCATTTGGGTATAAAAAAAGACCCCACTGCATGCAGTGGGGTCTTTTTTTATCATCAGTTGTTCGCTAAATTAGTGTTGAACAAGAATTTTTTTGGTTTCAACAGATTTATTTGATGAAATTGTCATGAAATAAACCCCATTCGACAATTCAGCAGTAGCAATTCGCAGTTCTTTCGTGTTTTGCGTATCAACAGTTCTTGCCATCACCTGTACATTAAATCTGTCGGTAAGTGCTATTGTGTAAGTATCGGTGGATGCTTCGTCAAATTTAACAGTGGTGAACTGATCGGCAGGGTTAGGGTAGATAGTTGCAACAAATGGTAAACACCAAAGATGAAATACCGCATTACTCATGTCTGAAAGAGATGGAACAATTGAACTCGAAATTTTAACTTTAAATTCACCTGCATCAATAAGCGGGAAACCAGCTGTGTTCCAAACATAGGTTGAACCTACAACATTGGCTGCAATTAATGAATGAAATGTAACTCCATCTGCTTCATACAATTCAATATTTACAGATTCAGGGAAATTATCGTCCCATGATATAAGATAGCTATTGCCAATATACCAGTATTCTCCACCGTTAGGTTGAAGAACAGTGATGGTACCACCAGGTGGTGTCGCCTGTATTGAGAAATCATTGTCACTGACATCAACAGTACCGGCATCCGTATGACTGAAAACTTTGATTGTATAATCAGTGTCAATTGGAGTGCCTATTGGAATCGTCCAGACGTAGGTTGATCCTTCAACATCTGATGCG
>CAJBPB010000045.1 GCA_903957365.1 uncultured Bacteroidota bacterium | reverse complement strand
CGCAAGACGTTCAGCTGAAAGTAGTGAGATAGATTTTCCTTCCACAGTGAAGGCAAATTCACCTTTCGAAACCCTGTCACCATCTTTTAGTATTGGTGTGAATACGATATCAGAATCAATTTTTTTAAATACCTTTTCCGCAACTCCTATTCCGGCAATTATTCCATCTTCCTTTATCAGGAGTCTGGCTTTTCCGAAGGCATTTTGTGGAATAGTGGCAAGGGATGTATGATCGCCCGAACCCAGATCTTCATGAACCGCCAGTTCGATTAACTTATCAACCATAAAACTTTCTGTACTCATATTTTTGTAATACTCAGTGAATGTATAAGATATTGATTGTTTAACTTACTTCGAACCAGATAAACCCTGTAATGAACCTGTCCACTCACTAATTCACCGATGGCAAATATATTTTCTGCAGAACCTGTATTACCACTTTGTAAGACAGTAAAACTATCCACTTTGTTCTTTAAAAAAAATTCCTGCAATAACTTCTCTGCCTGCGTTTTACTAAAAACACCATTCTGATTCTGAAGTTCCAGACTCAATGTTTCTCGAAAGAAACCCGCAATACTGTTTGCATCACCTTTTTCGAAGCCGGTTTTTAATGATTCAGGAAGTGTTAAGGGATTTTCCTGGGCTTTCGCTTTTTCAATCGGAAGTATAGAGATGAATAGAATCAAAATACAGACAAACTGTTGAAAACTAAATATTTTCACTGTTCTGTTCATTATGATATAACATTTATTGTCTGATGCAAAGTTAGGATTAAAAGTCAGTATATGACAGATTTTGATGAATTTCAAAGTCATACAAATGAATCAACAAAAGTCGGGACCACAAATTTCATGACATTCAGAAATTAATTCAAACATTATGAGAAATTGTCAATAAATTATCCTTTGGCTTTTTTTTTAATTAAACCCTCATACGTTGTTAAAATCTCCTTCAGGTGCAATGCTATGAACGTCCATTTGGCCTTGTCTGATTGCTAAATCTTCAAAAACAATTCAAAATAAAATGCAGACTGTATGTGAGTTTATCCACTGAATGAAATACCTCAATGCATAACTAACAGCGAAAAGTATCAGTAAATTCCGGATTCAATTCTCAGAATAAAAATTTAAACAGTATGAAGATAGCATACTAAACTTAGATTTTTGTGATATTCAATTGGATTTTGACTCAATTTTATACATTTCACTTGATAATTGGCTTACTTTTGATTTTTGTTTGAAAAATTAAAATTTGTGATAAATGAAATTTAACACACTCACAATCAGATTATTAAATTTATTAATTATGGCAATCCTTTTTGGTATTGTCGGTTGCATTCCGCCACCTGAAACCAATGAGACTGATAAATTTGATACAGAGCTGAAGACTTTTAATAAATCGATAGATAACATCGGAAAGACCATGGATATGGTGGATGCCATGGAAACAGAGGTTAACAAAGTAGAAAGTAAAAGAGCATTGGGTGAAATATCTGATGCTGAAGCTGATCGTCAATTGCTGGAAATAAAGGAAACGTATGGCCGGACAATCGCACGCAGGTCAAACCTGAACCCAGCTACTTCACTGCCACAATGGGCGCAGCAACTCAGGCTGACCGAACCGACAGGCATGAAACTTGATCCTGATTATTCTCAGATGACCACTGTCAGCAATCCTGATGAGGGTTTTAATTCTGTTTTGCTGGTCTATATCGGCGACTATGATTTAGCAATGAAAGAAGCCGCACGTATTGCCAGAATCGCCAACATTCCTTTGGGAAAAGATTACCTGCAGGCTGTTGAACTCTCAAAAACATACAATACCAATCCTATTAAAGGAGTCGCTTACATGAATTTTGATCCCTTTATTGAAGACAAGGATTTCAATATTTCAATCACAGTGGACGAAACCGGGATGCTTACAATAAGTGCTGTAGATGTGATGCAGATGAAAAAACAGTTCGAAGGCAACAAGCCCGAATAACGAAAACAATCACTGTTAATGTTCTAATTTTCAAATCAGAAAAATGGATGTAATAATCACAGGAACTTCACGTGGTATGGGTTATGAAACCGTGTTAACGATGGCATCAGCTAAGAAGTGTCGCATTTTAGCAGTTTCAAGAAATATACAGGTACTCATAAGTCTCAAACATAAGGTAGATGCATTGTTAAATGGTTCTGAACTGATACCCTTACACATTGACTTCGAGCAGCCAGGATTTGATCTGGAACTGATCAGAAAAATCGAGTCTATCCATTTTTCTCCGCAAATCGTAATAAACAATGCAGGTCTTTTAATCACCAAACCATTTGAAAAGCTTACTGAGTCTGACTTTGACCGTATGTTCAATGTGAACGTCAAGAGTGTATTTCTTATCGTAAGGAGTTTACTGAAATATCTTCCACAACATGCCCATATCGTGAATATCAGCAGTATGGGAGGCCTGCAGGGAAGTGTGAAATTTTCCGGTTTATCATTGTATAGTGCAAGCAAGGCTGCATTATGCGTGTTGACTGAGTGTCTGGCTGAAGAATTGAAAATTCACAATATCCAACTTAACTGCCTCGCTCTGGGCGCTGTTCAGACAGAGATGCTGGAAGAAGCGTTTCCTGGATATATGGCTGGTATTAATGCCAAAGAAATGAGTAAGTATATTGTTGAATTTGCGCTTACCGGAAACAGGTTTTACAATGGCAAAGTTCTGCCTGTTTCAAATTCGACACCCTGAAATATTATACATATTACACCAATTTAGGCTAATTTTACAGCCTTTGAATAGTTAAATACATGTTACAGACAGAAGATAATATTACACATCCCGGCATCATACAACAGATTGGCGAGAAAACCATTTCAGTATTAATAGTCTCAAAATCAGCATGTAATTCATGTGATGCTAAAAAATCATGTGTTGCTTCAGAGATGGAAGAGAAGATTATCGAAGTACCGAAAACTGTTGGAAAAGAGTTTAAAATAGGAGAACAGGTTACTGTGTCGATGAACCAGAAAACCGGAAACTGGGCTGTTGCAATCGGCTATCTTTTCCCGTTCATCGTTTTAATTTCTTCATTGATTCTATTTATGAAAGCAGGTATGAACGAAGGATTGGCCGGTCTGAGCGGACTTGCTCTTCTGGGACTCTACTACATAATACTTTACCTTTTCAATAAAAGTATTTCAAAGAAATTTCAATTCTTCATCCATTAATAAAACAAGAAACAATCTGATAATAAACATATTACAATGCAAATTATAATCCTAATAAAATGAAAAAACTTGTACTTTTCCTTTTCGTTTCCTTTTTGGGAACGATTCTTTATGCACAACAAAGTGAGCCCGGAAGTGAGAGTATTTATCCTGAACGCGTTACAAAGGCAAAATATTTTGACAAATCGAAAGCCTTGCGAGATGTTAAACCCATTGTTCCCGGCGTAAGAAAAAGAAACTTTCAAAACGATGAAGTAACAAATCCATCACTGAAAGAAAATGATCCTCATGCAAATGTAGTTTCAGAAAACGAAGGGATCATTGATCCAGCCGTCCAGGCTGAAATATTATCGAACGAAAACTACTGGCCACTGAGAAATGTTATGGGGCTTGGTAATGTTAACGGTGTTTTCCCTCCTGATACAGAAGGATCTGTCGGATTAAATCATTATTTTCTGATGATTAACAGTTCATTTGCAATCTATGATAAAACCGGCGTTCAACTGTATGGACCAGCCGATAACAAAACACTTTGGGATGGATTCCCGGGACCATGGTCCAATTCAAATGATGGTGATCCGATCGTGTTATATGATGCCCAGGCTGACAGATGGTTTGCAAGCCAGTTTGCTTTACCTAATTATCCAAGTGGACCATTTTACCAGTTGATCGCAATTTCTGAGACCGGAGACCCGCTTGGTGCATGGTATCGCTATGCATATTCATTTTCAAAGATGAACGATTATCCTAAATTTGGAGTATGGCATAACGCATACCTTGGTACATATAACTTTTTCAATGTTGGCGGAAGTTATGGAGGTGGTGGAGCAGTTGTATTTGAACGCGACGCAATGCTGGCCGGTGATCCTGATGCCCAGATGATCCAGTTTACAATAAACAATGCAAAATACGGAATTCTCCCTGCTGATTTTGACGGGACTCCTCCGCCAGCAAGCGAACCCGCATGGTTTGCCCACATGAACAGAACCGGAGATAAACACCTTGAAATATGGAAAGCATCCATCAATTGGTCCAACCCAGGTTCGTCTACTTATACGATGGCACAAAGTCTGGTTGTTTCTGCTTTTAACGCTAATGTTGCTAGTATTCCACAGCCAAATACCACACAAACATTATCATCAATAGGAGGTCAGCTGATGTATCGGTTACAATACCGAAACTTCGGTTCATATTCTACACTTGTTGCAAATCATACAGTTACAGCGAATGCTAAGGCATCAATCCGTTGGTATGAGCTAAGAAAAACCGCGAACGACTGGTCAGTTTATCAGCAAAGCACCTATTCACCTGATACCGACCATCGGTGGATGGGCAGTATCGCAATGAATGCGAATGGAAACATTGCTATCGGATATGGTGTATCAAGTTCCACAACTTTCCCAAGCATCCGTTATGTCGGCCGCACAGCCGGTGCACCTTTGAATACGCTGAATGTTCCAGAAAGTGTAATCATTGATGGTGCATCCTCCCAGACTAATATTGACCGCTGGGGCGATTACAGTTCGATGTCGATTGATCCTGCAGATGATTCAACATTCTGGTATGCACATATGTATCGTTTAAGCAGCAACTGGCGTACACAATTCGCTTCCTTTAATTTCGCTCCGGGTGTTCCTCCTCAGGTAAATGCAGGACCTGATGCCTATATGTGTATTGATGAAGCAACAATCACAACACAGGCAAGTGCCATCGCTGCAGAAACTGTATTATGGACCTCTGCAGGTGACGGTATGTTACTTTATACCAACCGTTTACAAACCTTATATGCACCAGGCTCCAACGATCGGTTAAGTGGTTCTGTCGTCCTGACCTGCCAGGTCACAGGATGGAATGGAGATGTTGTAAGTGATCAGTTGACTGTATTTGTGAATGATTATCCACAGGCAAATGCTGGAAATGATACCTTAATCTGTTACAATGAAACCCTTGAATTACAAGGAACAGCTTCATTTGCTGAATCAATCTTATGGCAGACCGAAGGTGATGGAACCTTCAGTGATGCTACCAACCTGAACGCGATTTACACTCCTGGAAACCAGGATATTACCAATGGTTCAGTCGTTATCACGCTTACTGCTTCAGCATCAGAAGTTTGTACAGGCGAGGCAACCGGTATGATGGTGCTTACCATTGATGTTTGCAATGCACTTGATGAAAACAATGCTTCTGAAAACATTGTTCAGGTTACACCAAATCCAAATAATGGCCGGTTTAATTTGCTTATAAACAACAGAAACAAAGAAAAGGTAAGTTTGAAAATTTCTTCAGCAGAAGGTGAAGTCATTCAGAACAAAAACTTTAAAACAAACACACGGTCATTTACTGAACCAATCGATATGTCTGTTTACCCATCCGGAACTTACATCATGCAGGTAATCATTGGTAACAAAACATACACTGAGAAAATTGTGATTAACAAATAATTAGTTTATCAGTCTGATAATAAAAAGGTGTTTCGTAATTGAAACACCTTTTTTTTTTGATGTAACACATTTCAGCATTTCAAATAAATCCAATAGTCAGGTAAAGAAAGAACCGGATGAAAATTGAACATTTTTGACTCTAACAAAACAATGAGAGCAGACTATCAAAACAGACATCAGACTATGTTTTCGTATATTCAAATCCTTAACTTCTTCGTACTTTCTATTTACCTTCTTCGTATGTTCTCCTATATTTTTACTAAATAACAGAAGCAAATTAAAACTTATCATAAATTTAATCAGTATTTTTTATATTTTTGAAATGCAATTAATCAGAGAAAAATGTAATGTTATGGCCAGATTAAAAGGAAACAGTTTACATAACGCTTTTACAGGTAAGGTTGGGAACCTGGTGGGATGTAAATGGAAAGATACTTATTACATAAGGATGCGGCCCGTTTCGGTAAAACATCCCAATACGGAAGCTCAATTAGCGCAGAGGATGCGGTTTGCAAATACACAGTCTTTCTTACAGCCCATGAAGGAATTTCTTCGTCTGGGATTTGGCGCTTATACCAGTAATAAATCGGCTTATAATGCTGCCATGTCCTATAATATGAAAAATGCCATTATTGGTGAATATCCTGATATAGTGATAGATCCATCACTTGCCATGGTGAGTATGGGTAAACTTCCTGGGTGTAGCGAGGTCGCAGTATTGCAAAAAGAACCACAACTTCTTGAGTTTTCGTGGGATTCAAAAACAAACGGATCATCAGCGCATTCAAACGACAGAGTCATTTTGGTGCATAACTGCCCCGACAATAAAAAGGCCACTTACCGTCTGGATGCTGCTTCAAGACGTGATGGGAAAGTTACAGTAATGGTGAATGAATTCAGTGGATTTTCGGTGGCATG
>CAJBPB010000044.1 GCA_903957365.1 uncultured Bacteroidota bacterium | reverse complement strand
ATATACGGATCTTCAGGAAAAGCAGGAAGCTCGGGGAAAGCACGCATTTCACGCTCCATTCTATGCATTTCTACCTGATCAATGGCAAATCTTTCCTGATCTTTCATGAATATTTCCTGGTCAATGGCAAACCTCTCCTGATCACTCATATGATCGAACTCATCAAAATTTTCTAATCCAATGATTGTATCCTGAATATCATCACTGTAGAAAATCATCACTTGTGTACTGTCGTTGCCAATCAATGAGTCCTTTACAATGATTCGTTTATCGATTCTACAATCAGGTTTTCCACGTATAATTCTGGTTGCAGGCATTCTTTCGGCAGATTTACGGATAATCACCACCTTTTCTCCATTGTCGGATGTAGTAATTGTATGTGTTTCAAAGTTTTTATCATCCGAAACCATACTGTCATTTACAATCATGATGATCTGTTTTTCCATCTTTCCTGGAACAGGATGACCGCTACTTTTAACCATCACTTCTTTTTCAATTTGCTTTGAAACCGAGTGATGCTGCTCTTTCATTTCCTTCTCCATTTTCAAAAACTCTTCCGGAGGAACCTCTTTACCATTTACAACGGCCTTCACAATTTTACCATCTTTCATTTCGATGGAAACATCACGCTTTTCGATAACCTCTATATTTCCAGACTTTTTCAAAGTGTCCGATACTGGTATCAAATATTCTGAAGTAGTAAACATATTCACTTCCTTGGTTTCGTTTTCGCGGTCACTCACTTTTGCAAGCAGTGCATCTGTTGAAATGATTACAACAAATACAAAAGCCAATAAACTAACAATCAGTTTTTCGCGTGTTGCCGGCCTCCGATGATCCTGGTGAAACATTCTTTCGATTCTTTTCATGGTATTAATTTTATTAAAATATAACAAATTAGATGTAAATGATTGATTCAATTTAATTTCTGAAAGGTTTACAAGTGCTTTTGCAAGTGATCCAGGTTGTTGATTCATCCCTAATGCAAGATCATCGCAGCAGTTTTCCCTTTCGTGACGAATAACTGCAGTTATCCACCACACAAAAGGATTGAAAAACAGCAGGATTTCAACCAATGACTGGAAGATATTTACCAGATAATCGGCTCTCCGGATATGCGCCAGCTCATGAAGAAGCACCATTTCGATCTGATCATAAGGCATTTGTGCCAACGTACCTGCTGGAATCAGAATAACTGGTTTTATATAACCAATGACCATTGGCATAGTGATTTTCATGCTTTCGAAAATCCTGACTTTACGATTGATTCCCAACTGATTGCAAATAACAATAAGCCTTTGCTGCCAATGCTCCGGACAAACAATCCGTCCTTTACGTTTCAATCTGTAGGTGAGCCAGATTCCACCTGAAAACCTGATGAGCATTAGTGCTACTCCTGTTATCCAGAAAATAGTAAATAATCCGGCATTCTGTCCAATATAACTCCCTATTTGATTTATCAAATCATTGGTTGACCCGGTGCTTACGGCTGTTTGAATAGTCTTATCGAGCAAAGCATAGTCTACATTTTGACTATCTGTCTGTATATCGGCAATATACAAACTTTTCTGTCGAAAAAAAGTAACGATAGGAAGACAAAACATGACAAACATTCCAATAACACCTACCAGATAACGCTGATTTGAGGATGAATTTCGCATCCAGCGTAGCAGAAGAAAAACAAGCATTGCAAGCAATGCAGATTGCCACAACGAATGCAATAAACTTAAGCCAATGGTTTGCATAAACCGGGCTGACCATTCGAAATCCAGGATTTTCATGGGTTTCTGTCCTCCCAGTTTTTGATGAAATTCCTGAGTTCTTCAATCTCCTCCGGTCGAGGTTTTGAATTCCCCAGTGCCGACATAACAAGTTTTGAAGCCGAACCTCCAAAAGCCATCGATAAAAGCTTGTCAATGAGATTCTTCTGGGTTTCTTCTTCTTTCAGAACAGCATAATAGGTATGCGTTCTGAAACTTTTATCTGCAGTTACTATACCCTTCAGCACCATGATCTGGAGCAGTTTGAGTGTTGTTGTGTATCCTGCATCCTTTTTCGCTGACAAGATATCATGAATCTGTCTGACGGTAGATGGACCCCTTTTCCAAATTATCTGGAGAATTTCGAGTTCCGAGTCTGTAGGTTTTATTTGATGTTCTGACATAATACGAAATATTTCGTAGCAAATGTAGAAACAGCATTTATCTATGTCAAGAGGTAAATACGAAATATTTCGTAATTATTGTTAAATTTATTATTTGCAGACTTTAAATGAATCACTCAGAAAATTAT
>CAJBPB010000043.1 GCA_903957365.1 uncultured Bacteroidota bacterium | reverse complement strand
ACAAAAGTTAAATTAATATAGGAGAACCAAACTATAGCACAGTTAAGAATCAGAAAGACACGCGTTTTCGTGAAAAAGGAAGATCCACATGCAATCAATGGCCGAATTACATCTCCAATGGTTCGGGTAGTTGGTGAGAATGTTGAACCTGGAATTTTTCAGTTACGTGAAGCTTTGTCCATGGCAGATGCACAGGGACTTGATCTTGTTGAGATTTCGCCAACAGCGAATCCTCCGGTATGCAAGATTCTCGATTACAAAAAATTTCTGTTTGAATTGAAGAAAAAACAGAAAGAGATTAAAGCGAAATCAGTAAAAATTGTAGTAAAAGAGATTCGTCTCGGACCTAATACTGATGACCATGATTTTGATTTTAAACTGAAACATGCTATAAAATTTCTCGAAGAAGGTGCAAAAGTAAAAGTTGATGTCTTTTTCAGAGGACGTTCTATCGTTTACAAAGACCAGGGGGAATTGATTTTACTAAAGTTTGCGCAGGAACTTGAGGAATTTGGAAAAGTAGAACAATTGCCAAAACTCGAAGGAAAACGTATGATGATGATGATTGGACCAAAAAAATAAATAGAATTCATTTAACCTAAATATATATAAGTAATGCCAAAAATGAAATCAAAATCCGGCGCCAAAAAGCGTTTTCAGCTTACCGGAACCGGAAAGATCAAAAGGAAGCATGCTTACAAAAGTCACATTCTTACCAAGAAATCGACTAAACGTAAGCGCAACCTTACTTATTCAGGTCTTGTACACAAAGCAGATGAAAAGAACATCAGAGAAATGCTTCAAGGCTAACAAATCAATTGTTTAACTCAGTCATAGCAGATAAAGTTCTCCAGTGGGAGGCGCTATGGTGATAAAAATTAAAAAAAATGCCAAGGTCAGTAAATGCAGTTGCCGCAAGGGCAAAGCGAAAAAAAATCTTAGACAAAACAAAAGGTCAGTTTGGAAGTAGGAAAAATGTTTGGACAGTTGCCAAAAATTCCTATGAGAAAGGACAACAGTACGCTTATCGCGATAGACGTACCAAGAAGAGAAATTTCAGATCACTCTGGATTCAGCGTATCAATGCCGGCGTTCGTGAATACGGATTGTCATACAGCGTTTTTATGGGTAAAATTCATGAAAATAATATTGAATTGAGCCGTAAGGTGTTGGCCGACTTAGCGTTGAATAACCCTGAAGCTTTCAAAGCAATCGTTGATTCAGTAAATTAAATACTGAACCACTTATAATAAAAGAAGCTGCTTTAATGGCAGCTTTTTTTATTGTAAATCTTTTCATTAATATTGACTATTCGATTCTAAATCAATCAATAACCTTAATATTTACCAGTATTTTTTGTTCGTCAGTTGGCCGACTCTTTTCTTTTTTCAGGGATGTTATATTTTTTCATTTTCCTGTCTAGAGTCTGCCAGGAAATATTTAGCATAAATGATGCTTTTGCCTTGCTGAAATCAGTCAGATCCAAAACTTTTTCAATTGCATTTTTTTCCACCAGTTCTAAATCGTAGCAGCTATCGTTTTGTAATTGTTCTTCATCGATCTTCGCACTGATTCTGTCAAAGTGACTAATCTGCAATTCATTATCATCACATAAAATTACTGCACGTTCAATAATATTCCTTAACTCACGGATATTACCAGGAAAATGATATTTTACTAATTTGTCAAGAACTTTTTCATTTACTCCTGTAATGTTTTTTTTCATCTTCTGCGCAAAGGAATCTACAAAATGACGCACCAGAATCGGAATATCTTCACTTCGTTCGCGCAAGGGCGGAAGATGAATAATGAATGTACTTAACCTGTGATATAAATCCTGTCTGAATTTTTTCTCCTCAATCATTTTTTCAACAGGATGGTTTGATGCAGCTATAATACGCACATCCACATCAATGGCCTGGTGTGTGCCAACTTTACTAACTTTCCTTTCTTCTAGAGTTCGCAATAGTTTTGCCTGCTGGGCAAGTGGCATATCACCAATTTCATCGAGGAAAAGTGTTCCTCTGTTTGTCACCTCAAACCAACCGGCCCTATCTTCAAAAGCACCGGTAAATGAACCTTTTTTATGTCCAAAAAACTCACTCTCAAATAAACTGTCCGTGATGGCAGAACAATTGACAGAGTGAAAAAGATTTTTACTCCGGTTACTCATATGATGAATTCCGTGTGCTACAAGTTCTTTTCCTGTTCCACTTTCACCAAGAATTAATACGGAAGTGTTATCTGTTGTTGCAATACGTTTCATATCTTCAAGAACCCTTTTAAAGGCTTTGCTTTCACCGATCATTGGTGTGGATAATCCGTTATAGAGTCTTTCAGAAAGAATGGATACACTGGCATTATAATTCGATAATTGCTTATGCATCTGAATGAATCTTTTTGTACGGAATATTGCCTGACTCATTTCATCCAGACGGAATGGTTTTTGAAAATAATCTGATGCGCCTCTTCGTAGTGCTTCAATTACACTTCCCATGTCACCATGACCAGAAATCATTATAACCTCTATATAAGGATTATTCTTTTTTATCTGTTTGAGCACTTCTAATCCATCCATCTCGGGAAGTTTGATATCAACGATCGCGATGTCGATAGATTCATTTTCGATAATCTGAAAGGCCTCAGATGGCTTTTCAGCTTTTGAAATCTGAAAATTATTTTTACTCAGAAACTCTCCGATTTCATCACGCACTCTGCGTTCATCATCAAGTATTAAAATATTGACTGTTTCCATCTTATTCTGAGCTTTGTTGCGGGATTCTAATTAAAAATCTGGAGAATTCATTTACTATACTTTCAACAATTATTTCGCCCTGCATCCTTTTAATAATACCATAGGAAATTGAAAGACCAAGACCGGTACCTTCAATTACGTTTTTTGTTGTAAAGAAAGGATCAAATACTTTTAAAAGTAAATCTTTTGGAATACCTATTCCGTTGTCTTTCAGTTCAATATATATACTTTTATTTGATTGCCATGATCTTATAACAATTTTCTTATCAAAGCTGTTATTGTTTTCCGCTTTCTTTTCTAAGGCAAATTTAGAATTACTTAACATATTAAGAAATACTTGTTCAAGTTGAAATGGACTTCCATGAATATATAACGGCGTATTTTCCAGTTCCAGGATAAGGCTAATTTCACTTTTTAAATACTGCCGGTTTACAAGTGCTGCTGTATGATGTATCACATCATTAACTTCTACCATTTCGTAACTGATATCCTGATTATCTCTGGAAAAAATGCGGACATGGTTTATTATTTTTTGAATACGTTCAATATCACTGAAAATGAAATTAATTTTATTTTTTAAATATTCATTTGTCAAATTTCCTGATTGTAATTCATTCAGGATATTATCTAAACTGAAGGAGATACCGCCAAGGGGCTGGTTTATTTCATGTGAGATTCCTGCCGATAATTCACCAAGTGATTCGAGTTTGTTTTTTTGTATTAACAAATCCTGCTGAATTGCAATTTGCTCAAGTTCATGTCGTATTCGATCTTCAAGGTGCATATTCAATTCACGAAGTTCGTATTCAACATCTTTTCGTGCCTGTATATCTGTCATGAAGGTTAACACTGAAGGTATGCCATCCCAGATAATCCGATTCGATTTTATCTCGACCCATTTTAGTTTTCCATTTGCAGTAATGATTTGAATATCATACGATTCAGGAACATACAGACCAGCCATACGATCGAAATGGTTTTTCACAACTTTCTCTCTGTAATCAGGGTGAATAAATTCATCAAACTCCTTTCCGACGATTCTTTCAGGTATATAACCGCTTATTTCATAAGATTTAGGATTGATGAACTGTATCGTTTTGTTGCTTGAAAGGAAAATGCCGTCATTGGCGTTTTCGAAAATGAGCCTGTATTTCTCTTCACTATCTCTTAATAAACTCTCAGCATTGTTTTTTTCGATTATTTCAATTTCTAACTCTTTGGTTCTTTCATACACTCGTGTTTCAAGTTCCAGATTAAGTTTCTTTAGTTCATTTTCAATGCGTTCGCGATGATATGCAGCACCAAGAATATTAGCAGCTGTAATAATTGCATTCGTCTCAATAACGGACCACGATCGTTCCTCAACACAATCGTCAAATCCGATTAGCCCAAAATATTCATCATGTACAAATATTGGTACTGCAAGTAGCGATATAATATCTTGTGATTCAAGTATTTCACGTTCTGTTTCTGGAAAATCTTTTACCAGACCTGAAATGGGGATTCTGTTACTTAATGATTCCGTCCATCTTACAATTGGTGAATTATAAAGAGGAATAGCCTGTAATTCAGTGTTATTGATTTGTTTACTTACTCCCTGCTTTGTCCATTCATAGGTCTGCTTACAGAATGCTTCATCAGTTATTGTGAAGTTTTCAAAAATATATACCCGGCTTACATTTGCTGTTTGACCCAATTGAGATAAAATACTTAAAATTATTTCATCACTCAGGCCGTACCGCAGTATCATCTCAGCTGCATCACTTACAGTCTGAAGAATTTTTTCATTTCTTAACAGAGATTCTTCTGCAAATTTTCGTTTTTCTTCCTCAATATGCATCAACCTTTCGAGAAGGATTTCTCTTGCCTGTTCGTCGATTGTTTGAAAAAGCCGTTCATTGTCGACAGGTTTTAGTAAAAATCCTTTTACTCCATATTCTATGGCACGCATAAAATATTGCGATTCACCATAAGCCGACATAATAATGATTCTTGCTGATGGATTGATTTTTCTGATCTTTCTTACAAGATCTAATCCATTCATTAAAGGCATTTTAATATCCGTGATGACCAGATCATATTGGTGATCGAGATACATATTGTATGCCTCTTCACCATTCTCAGCGAGTTGGATCAGACGAACTTTTTTTTCAAGTATCTTTTCGTATACGCTGCGTAGAATTAGTTCGTCTTCTACATACAGTAAAGAAATATCACATTTATTCATGGTGTTTTATGGTTGCTGTACGAAATTAATGATATTTCTTTTCACCTGCTGTAATATGTGTGTTTAAATAATTTTCTGGTGGAGGAATTGGGCATGACCATCGATCCGAATAAGCGCAATAGGGATTGTAGGCAAGATTAAAATCTATAATAACTGTATCATTTTCAGGAATTTCAATATCAATATAGCGTCCGGCACCATAAGTGGAAATGTTATTTGATTTGTCTTTGAAAGGTAGGAACAGGTATTTTGTTTCTGGATTCTTTTTTAACAAATCAATATTTTGATAAGCTGTCAATTGAAAAATTGTATCATGAAGTGTAAAAGTCAGAATGCCGTATTTTTTATATTCGGGAAGTCGGTTAGTTGATGTTGGCATTTTGAAAACAGGGGAAAGGGTATCAAATTTAAAACCAGCTTTGACTTTCCACATTTTATTGATCGGAAAATAATGCAATCCTCGGAATAATTGAATTTCAGTAGTTTTTAATGGTGAAGTGGTAGTGTCTGCAAATTCATTGTCCTTTGCAAATCTGGTTTTTTGTATTGTATCAATATGTCTTCCTTCAATGATCAAATCACGAATTTCATTTTCAATAGGATAGAAAAAAATTCTGGAATAAATATAACTGATAAATTCACTGCTTACAATACGAAAACCATAACTT
>CAJBPB010000042.1 GCA_903957365.1 uncultured Bacteroidota bacterium | reverse complement strand
GAAGAACTTATCAAACAAATCGAAAGTTTTGAAGTCACCAAAGACAGAACGACCAATCTTGATTCGTTGAAAGCTTTCCAGCGCACCTGGATGGAAATCGGACATGTGCCAATCAAAGTAAAGGATCAGTTGCAGATCACTTATCGAAAAGCTATTGACGCATTGTTTGATAAGATGAAAATAACCGAAAAGGAATTCAATGCCGGTGAATATCGTTCACATTTTGACAATCAACGCCGTGATTCTGATGCCGGAGGAAGTGATGTTATCCGTCGTGAGCGCAGCGCTTTAAGTCAAAGGATTCAAAAGCTACGTGAAGAGATTGCTTTATGGGAAAATAATATTGGATTCTTTGCTAACAGCAAGCAAGCTGATATCATGAAAGCCGAATATGAGAAAAAAATCAGTAATGCGAAAAATGATCTCAAATTATTGGAGATCAAACAAAAAGCATTGAAAGATTAATTATTTACAACATAATTTAAAAACGACATCTTTTTTCAGGATGTCGTTTTTTTTTAAAGTTTGAACCATCTGGCTTCTAATGCTCCAGCTCTTTTCGAACATTTGTCGGTTATTTTGCTTAATATCAAATCATTATCTGTGAAAGTGAAAATGTATTGGCCTGGATCGGCACCACAAATTGGGTCATCATTGGTAGCAATAAATGTGATCGAGTTACCTTTAACTACATAATGTCCTTTAAAAGGAGCTTTTTTTTCAACGGAAGGGTAGTCAATAAGATAAGATTCGTCTTTAAGGTTTAACATCGAACCATTGATCGTACTTACCCATGTTCCTTCGTATGCTTTCATCGAAACTTCAGCTTTTTTAACAGGTTCTTTTATTGATTCAGCTGGTTCAGTTGATTCATTTGCTAAAATTTCTGATGGTTTTGTCTTTATTATTAAGGGTTCTTCCACATTTATTTCGCTGATTTTTGGAGCAGCTTTACGATCATTTTTTATATAAAAATAGGTGATCGACAAAGCCAGAGCAGCTAGTATTATAATAGTTACCGTTATCAGGATCAAGGTTCGGACCATCCCGCCTTTCTTACTTTTTCCTGCTGAGGTTGATGTCTTTCTTCTGGTTGCCATAAAATCATTTTGAAAGTAAAATTACAGATAATCAATGCAAATTTGTCATTTTTCAGCAAAATGAGTTTAAATAAATATGGATTAATCATTCTTCGAACTCATCTCAAGATAAATTTAAGTGTTGGAAATCAAAAACCATCGCTATTAGGCATTGCAAAAATTAATATTTTGTAAAATTTTGGATAATTTACCCAACCAAACCAATCAGTCATTACTTTTGCCATTCAACAAATTCTTTGAAAACTGAAAATGCAGCAAGAAACGATATTAATCCTTGATTTTGGATCACAGTACACACAATTAATTGCCCGTCGCGTCCGCGAATTGAATGTTTATTGCGAAATTCACCCATTTAATCACTTTCCGGAAATCAATGATAATATTAAAGGAGTTATCTTATCAGGAAGCCCTTTCTCAGTGCGTGATCAAAACGCACCTGTCCCGGAATTGAGTGCAATCAGGAATAAAATGCCTTTATTGGGTGTTTGTTATGGTGCACAGTTTTTAGCACAGGCCAATGGTGGCAGTGTTGAGCCATCGCAGATCAGGGAGTATGGCCGGGCAAAACTGGAGTTTATCAATCAACAGTCGCCTTTACTTAAAGGAATGAATATTGGTTGTCAGGTTTGGATGTCGCATGGTGATACGATTTTAAAACTTCCCGATAATTTTGAAGTGATTGCATCAACCAACGATGTTGAAGTGGGTGGATTTGTTATAAACAATGAAAATACATTCGGAATTCAATTTCATCCTGAAGTATATCATACTTCAGAAGGAATGGTTTTGTTGAAGAATTTTGTCGTTGATATCTGTGGTTGCCGACAGGATTGGACGCCAGATTCATTCATCGAAATGACTGTGAATGCGTTAAGGGATAAATTGGGTAACGATAAAGTTGTTCTGGGTTTGAGCGGTGGTGTTGATTCCAGCGTTGCTGCAATGTTATTGCACAAGGCGATCGGAAAGCAGTTATATTGCATTTTTGTTGATAATGGATTGTTAAGAAAAAATGAGTTTGAAAGAGTAATTCACTCTTATCTCGATCTTGGATTGAACGTTAAGGGCGTTGATGCCAAAAATCAGTTTCTGGATGCATTGAAAGGAATTTCCGAACCTGAAGCAAAACGAAAAAATATTGGAAGTACTTTTATTGATGTTTTTGATGCAGAAGCACATTTAATTCAAGATGTTAAATGGTTGGCACAAGGCACAATTTACCCTGATGTTATTGAATCAGTTTCTGTTAAAGGTCCTTCGGCAACCATTAAATCACATCATAATGTGGGTGGTTTGCCAGATTTTATGAAGTTGAAGGTTGTTGAGCCTTTGAATACATTATTTAAGGATGAAGTTCGTATCGTTGGCCGTCAACTTGGATTACCATCTTTTATCATTGACCGGCATCCTTTTCCAGGTCCTGGCTTAGGAATTCGTATTTTAGGTGAAATAACTGCTGACAAAGTCAGAATCCTTCAGGATGTGGATGATATTTATATTTCTGGTCTGCTTGAACATGATTTGTACCATAAGGTATGGCAGGCTGCCGCAATACTGTTGCCGGTTCAGTCAGTTGGCGTTATGGGAGATGAACGTACTTATGAAAATGTGGTTGCATTGCGGGCCGTTAATTCAACAGATGGTATGACAGCCGATTGGTCGCATTTACCCTACGAATTTCTGGCCAAGGTTTCAAATGACATTATCAATAAAGTTAAGGGTGTTAATCGTGTCGTTTACGATATAAGTTCTAAACCTCCGGCAACAATTGAATGGGAATAATATTTAAATTAATTGATTGATAATCAAATTTATATGTTTAAATTGATTCGGTTTATTGTTTTACTTTATATACTTTCAGCAAATATTTCAATATATGCTGAAAGTCAAAACCCTGTCGAGATTTCTACAGTAGTTGAGCAATACAATGGCAAGAATTATTATTTGCATACTGTTGAGGCCAAACAAACGATTTATGCCATTGCAAAAGCATACCAGATTACACCTGAATCTGTTTTGATATCTAATCCTGCAGCCCGGCATGGAATACGAATCAATCAGGTGCTTCGCATCCCTGTTGGTTTAAATCCTCCCGAGAATATTAAAAATCTTAGTGAAAATGACAATCAACCTGCCATTTTGAAGGAATATGATTTTATTTATCATGTTGCCGGAGATAATGACCGGTTCAGTTATATTGCTGAAATTTATCTTGTTTCGGAAAACAATATCCGGCTCGCCAATCCATCATTGACAGAACCTCTAAATCAGGGTGTTTATGTGAGAGTTCCAATTTCATCAAAAGACAAGAAGCCACTTGTTGCCGAGGATCAGTTTAAACGAAATGATTACGATCCTTTTATTTCACCCGCAAAATCAAAAGATCAAAAAGGTAGTTCCCGTGCGGATCTGGCCAATTCAAGTAAACCTGAAGAAATTCAGTTGGTTTCGCCTTTCGAAATCCAAAAACCAAAAGTGGAATCAAAGCCTAAAGCAGATTTGAAACCTAAAGTTGAAGAGGCTGCACCAAAAATTGATAAAAACATTAAACAACATGTCGTTAAGCCAAAAGAGACTTTGTATTCATTATCAAAAATGTATAATCTGAGCACTGAAAGCATACGTCAGGCAAATCCCGGAATTGGAGATGCAATTAAAATAGGGCAGGTTTTAATAATACCTAATATTGCTGAAATTAGTCCATCTTCTAATATACAGATTACTGAAAATTCTTCAAAAACACCGGTGACTGAAAGTAAAAATCAAATTGAAAAGTCTGAAATCATCTCTGATCCAATAAATGAATCTGATTCAATAATTCAATATACTGTGAAGAAAGGGGAGACCCTTTACAGTATTGCGCGAAACAATGCTGTTAGCATTGAAGAGTTAAAAAAGAAAAATAAAGGATTAACAGAGCAATTGCGTGTGGGTCAGGTTATCCTGATCCCTAAAAAAAAAATAAGCTCATCCTTCATAATCCATGAAGTAACCGAGGAAGAGAAAATTACACAATTGGCCAGTAATTATGAGATTACAGTCGAGCGTTTGCAAAAATCAAATCCTGGGATTGGACGGAAAGTATATGCAGGACAAAAAGTTAAAATTCCAATTGGTGATAACCTGAGGATTTCTCCGGTTGAACCAATTATTAATCACCAGGAAAACGTTTCAAATCAGAATAGAAATCAATTTGAACCTGAACAAAAACCTGTTGAAATTGAACGTGAGGTTGTCGACCCAAACCGTCTGTTTAAGGTAGCACTTATGTTGCCTTTGTACCTGGAACAAGTTGATAGTATGACTTTTACACCAAATACAAATCCTGATTTATTTGCTTCAGCCAAGCCTCTGTCATTTATTCAGTTTTATGAGGGATTTATGATTGCGGCTGATTCATTGGTAAAAACCATGGGTCTTAATCTTGAAGTGCAGGTTTTTGATGTTGATCAAAATCTGAATAAGCTCACCGGGATATTGAATAATCCCAAATTGAAAGAGTGTGATCTGATTATAGGTCCATTTTTTGGTAATGCGTTTGAGAAAGTTGCAAAGTATGCATTGGAAAATAAAATATCAATTGTAAATCCGATGACACCACGTGCTGAGATCATCGTGAATAATCCTTACGTAATCAAAGTTAAGCCTGGAGATCAATTTCAGTACGATCAGGTCGCAAGTGTCATAAAAGTATTGTTTCCTCAATCGAAAGTATTTATTTTTCGTTCACATTCTTATAAGTATAATGAGGAATCTCAGAGACTCTTGTCAATCTTAACAGACGAATTACCAAAGGAGGTATCTGTTTCAAATGCGAAAATTTTAGAAGTAGTGGCTGATCGAAGCTCATCTTATCAACGGGAAACAGAACAGTACGTCTCATCTATAACTATTGAAGGTAAACGACTTTATACCAATCAATTACAACAGAATATAACAGATAGTACTTATTTTTCAAACCAGATAACTGAATTTATTTTTCAAACAGACAGCATAAAAGTGTTCAGTAAGAAAGCTTCTGCAATCCGCCCAAACATTGTTATTGCCTTTGCTGATGACAATGTATTTGCCATGCAATTGATTAATAAAATAAACCAGGTTGCTGATACTTTCGACGTTCGGTTAATTGGATTACCTAATTGGGAAAAATATGATAATCTTTTTGTTGAAAATTTGTTAAGAATGAGCGCTACTTACCTTCTGCCTTCAAATATCAATTACAATGATGCTGCAATCATTAAGTTTATGCAACAATTTCAGCAGCGCTTTAATCTTAAACCTGAGCAATATGCTTTTGAAGGATTTGATGTGGGCTATTATTTTCTGGAAGCTCTTATGCGTTTTGGGGAGAATCTTTCAACTGATATTGTTGGATTTGAGAAAGATTTGCTTCAGACACAGTATCATTTCACGCGATCCAACGAAAATGATGGTCTTGAAAACCAATATTGGAATTTTGTAAAACATTATGATTATCAATTACTCCCTGTAAATAATGTCTATTTCTTTGACAAAAACTGGCAATAAACTCAGGATTCAGGGTTTGTCCGGCTTTTTACTGACTCTGGTAATATCTGGCTTATTGGTTTCCTGTAAAGCGGATATTAAGAAAAGTTATTGGGAAAACGGGAATCCAAAATCAGTACTCCAATATAAAGATGGAAATCTTGATGGATTGTGTTCCTGGTATTATGAAAATGGAAATACTCAGCATCAAGCTAATTATCAATACAATAAGCTTCATGGTAAATCCTTGCAGTTTTTTGAAAGCGGTATGGTTTCGATGGAAGGTTGGTATCTTAATAATTTGAAAGACAGTATATTTACATATTATAACCAGCAAGGTAAAATTATTGCAGTGGAAAATTATCGAAGCAATAATTTGCATGGTCCGATGAAGAAGTACTATGAAATAGGAAACATCATGATAGAAGGTTATTATAAAAATAATATGATGGACAGCATCTGGTTATTTTATGCAGGTTCCGGCGAAATCATTGGTAAAGCTGATTTCATTGATGGAACTGGTACTCAGAAATCCTGGTATCAGAATGGAAAACTTCAACGAGTAATTCGTTATGAAAATAACCTGAAACACGGAAATGAGGAATTTTATGATGCTGAAGGCAGATTAGAATCAATCAAAAAGCACGAAAAAGGACTGCCAGTCAGTGATTAGGTCAGACTGAATTTACTCTGAAATAATCAGCTTCTTTGAAATAAGTTTACCTCCGATATTCAATCTGAGAATATAAGTACCAGCTTCCATATTTTGGTTAACCAATTCCTTATTCACATTTACGACATAATTAATATCAGATACGTATCCGTCATAAACTTCCATAACACGTCGGCCGCTAATATCGTAAACTGATGCGTTTACGTATGAAGCTTCATTCAGATTTAAAGCAATGGAGAAGCCATTCACGACAGGATTTGGTCTGATCTGGAATAAATCCAAAAATTGCTGGTCTTCAATGATTCCAACTCCGGTTGGTTCATATAAAAGTGAAATATTGATAAAGTAAGTTTCGTTCGGAATCGTTGGATTTACTATTTCTGTCCCTTTAGTAAATGTATAGAAATAAGATGGGCCAGGCTGACCGCCACTTGCAGAATTTCTGCTTGTGTATTCAACCCAAACCTGATAATCACCATCAACAACAAGATTACCAAGCAAATCACGGCAATCCCAACTTACTGTATGTGTGGTATGATTACTCAATGTTGAACCTGTAATTGCATCAACAGAATTATTACCAGAGTTCGCCATCCATTTAACCAAATGCTGTTTCCTTTGATTTGCCATCACTTTTCGCGAAATAACAAAATTTCCAGTCGCATCTTTAATCCAGATTGCAAGTACGTTTTTGGGGGAATATGTAGCTCCATTACTAACAGTCTTCACGCTGAATGTGAGATTTCCATCCGTGCTTGAAATATTTTGGGATTCCTGAGCCTTAATAAAAGTTGTAGTAAATACAATCAAACAAATTAAAAGGAATTTTTTCATCATAATTTTTTTTCAAAATTACATAATTTTGTGAATCCTTACGTAAACAGGCGCTTTCCTTTATTTTTGTTGTGAATTTCTGACATTTACCTTACTTTAGCATTGATTTTAATTTGAGTATCTGACTTTAATCTGAATACGTAAATGAGTAAATTATGTCAAAGATAATTGATGAACGTCCTCAATATCAATCAAATCTGTTATTTGTAGATTTGCTTGGGAGAAATTTCAGCCGGTTGTTGCTTTTGTTTTTATGGTTAAGTGTTTTTTATATGTACAAACATCTACCTGATATAATACCCACACATTTTAATGTTTCGGGTGAGGTAGATGATTATGGAAATAAATACACTTTATTTCTTATTCCGTTACTTGGAACTGTTTTGTTTGTTGTGATGTCAATTCTGGTACGATATCCTGAAAAATTTAATTATCCTGTTAAAATAACACCAACCAATGCGCAGAGGCAATATGTTCTGGCAACCAGACTGATTCGTTGGTTGAATGTTACGATAATGATTGTTTTTAATGGATTACTTTGGTTAATTTATTATTCTGCTATTAAATCTGAAGCTGTGCAGGCAATGTTTATTGCAGTGCTTTTAATTTTACTCACTTTTGTTCCATTGGTTATCTATTTTATAGCTAGTTACCGACAAAAGAATTAATCTGTCTGATTATGAAAAAAATGCTTGGTTATATCTTATTATTTTGGTTCACAGCTGCTTGTGATAGTACTGATAATTCTAAAACATTCCCGGCATATTATATGGGAAGTTATTCGTTTTCAAGTGTTGAATCAATGGCAATCGGTGTTTGGTTATTACCCGATTCTACCTTTTTATTACTGAAGAAAGTAGATAATGATACCTTGTTTCATGGTGTATTTGGAAATTGGACCCGAACAGACGATATTTTTCATTTGAATTCTGGTGATGCAGGTCGGTTGGTAGTGAAATTAATAGGGAATAACCTTGAAGTGCTGAATAGTGAAGGTGGACAGATAGGTCGTGAACCGAAATTTATTTTGTCAGAAGAAGTTAAAAGTGAGAAAATCAAATTGATTTTTTCAGCTGAAGCAAAAGTAATTACAGTAGACAAACTACCAAAACTCCGGTTCTGTAACTCAAATAAATATTGGGATATATCGAACGAAAGAGCGGAATTATCCGGAATTTTTAAAGATGCAGGTTCTACTGAATTGAATTCTGAAGTAATTGTTGAATTAGAAGCAGGCCTGATTGAAAGTGACCAAATTCATATCATAAAAGTTCAGAGACAATCCTTATGGATAAACTGTGATAATTAACAGATGTTACTGCGCAAAATCCAAACAGTCACTTATTGTTTAACAATCATATGTTGAATCGATGTGCAGGTTAAGAAAACGAATAAGGTTTTAACTTTACTTTTTATAAAATAATCACAAAAGTCATTTTATCAGTTTTGATGATTTAAAAGTTCGTTTACTGTTAATGAAATGGATTTTAGTTAAATTCACTCAACCCAATACAAGTAATTAAGACTTATTCTAACCTTGGTATTTTTGAAAAATTAAGACATAAATATTTGGTTATGTAATTTTAAAAACTGTAATTTTGCAGTGTTAAGAAATTAACATTGTGAAAATTTAAAAGATATATTTCGCATTATAAAAATAAAATCTTTAAAGCGATGAAGTTAGAAAAAATCATGAATGATCTGGAAAAGAAACATCCAGGTGAATTAGAGTATTTACAGGCAGTACGTGAGGTTTTAGAATCTCTTGAAGACGTAGTTGCACAAAATCCTCAGTTTGAGGCTGCTGGTATTATCGAACGAATTGTTGAACCAGATAGAGTGCTCAGTTTCAAGGTGCCATGGGTTGATGATAATGGCAAAGTCCATGTAAACCTGGGTTACAGAATTCAATTCAATAATGCCATTGGACCATACAAAGGCGGACTTCGATTCCATCCAAGTGTTAACCTGAGTATTTTGAAATTTTTGGGTTTTGAACAGATTTTTAAAAATAGTCTGACAACACTGCCGATGGGTGGTGGTAAAGGAGGTTCTGACTTTGATCCAAAAGGAAAATCAGATGCTGAAATTATGCGCTTTTGTCAGGCATTTATGCTTGAATTATGGAAAATTATCGGACCTGAAACTGATGTTCCAGCCGGCGATATAGGTGTTGGTGGTAAAGAAATTGGTTTTATGTTTGGTATGTATAAAAAACTTACCCGCGAACATGTTGGTGTATTAACCGGAAAAGGTCTCAATTGGGGCGGTAGTCTGGTTCGTCCTGAAGCGACAGGTTTTGGTGCTGTTTATTTTGCACAGGAAATGCTTGCAACCAAAGGAACCGATTTTAAAGGTAAAACCGTTGCTATTTCTGGATTTGGAAATGTTGCATGGGGAGCCGTTACCAAAGTTACCGAATTAGGTGGTAAAGTGGTAACTATTTCAGGCCCTGATGGATATATTTTTGATCCTGAAGGTATTTCTGGTGAAAAGATTCAATATATGCTCGAATTAAGGGCTTCAAATCAGGATATCGTAAAACCATATTCCTATGAATTCCCAGGAGCACAATTTGTTGCCGGAAAACGTCCTTGGGAAGTAAAATGCGATGTAGCTTTGCCTTGCGCTACCCAGAACGAATTAGGTAAAGATGACGCTGAAACCCTTGTAGGCAATGGTTGTTTCTGTGTTGCTGAAGGCGCCAATATGCCTTCCACTCCTGATGCTGTTGAGGTATTTAAACATAATAAAGTTTTATTTGGACCTGGAAAAGCTGTTAATGCTGGCGGTGTTGCAACAAGCGGACTTGAAATGACCCAGAATTCTATGAAAATCAATTGGGGAAGTGAAGAAGTTGACGCCCGTTTACATAGTATTATGAAAAATATCCATGCAGCTTGTGTTAAACATGGTAAACAGGCCGATGGATATGTTGACTATGTTAAAGGAGCAAATGTGGCTGGTTTCTTAAAAGTAGCCAATGCGATGTTAGATCAGGGAATTCTCTAATCCTGTCAAACTAAATATTGAAAAGCCGGCTTATTATTAGTCGGCTTTTTTATTTTATACATCATTGTTTTTTTGCCAGTTCATTGGCTTGGAAAATGTAATTTTGTACCTTAATTTCAATTTAATATAATTCGTTTCATGGAGTTTATTTATCCGGGAATTTTGTTTGGTTTATTTGCACTGGCACTCCCGGTTGTTATCCATCTTTTTAATTTTAAAAGACATAAAACTGTCTATTTCAGTAATATTGAATTACTTAGAAATATAAAGCAGCAGACAAATAAAACCAATAAGCTTAAGCACCTTATCATTCTTCTGTTGCGGTTATTGTTAATTTTCAGTTTGGTAATCTCTTTTGCACAGCCATATTTCCCTTCAGAAAATCAACTCATACCCAATGTGCAGAATTTAACAGGAATTTATATCGACAACTCGAAGAGCATGCAGTCACAAGGCGATGGAGCTTCATTGTTTGATCAGGCACGACAAGGTGCAAAGCAGTTGATTTCTGAAACAGACAAAGAAACCAGATTTGTCATAACTGAAAATAATTTTCTTCCGAAGCATAACTTCACTTTGAATGGTCAGGAAGCTACAATCGATATTGACGATCTTCCATTTGCTGCGCCACCTTCAGAGTTTTCTCAAATTATCAGACATTTCAAGAATCTTAAATTCAGTTCAGATTTCGAACAAAAGACTTTATATTTCTTTTCTGATTTTCAGAAATCTATTTTCAATCAAAATGAACTGGAAAGTGATACCAGTCTTAACCTTGTTCTGGTTCAATCAGAGTCATCAACAAAAAATAATGTTTATATCGATAGCTGTTGGTTTTCATCTCCTGTTGTACAGGCAGGTTTTGTTGCTGATTTAATCGTCAGAATCAAAAATGCTGGTACAGAGGATATAAAAGGTCTTCCAGTACAATTGAAAATCAATGATATACAAAAATCAGTTTCAAATATTGATATTGAAGCAGGTAAGCATACTGAAACAAAACTTCAGTTAATGGTTGATAAACCTGGAATATACAGAGGATTACTTTCAATAAACGATTATCCGATTGTTTTTGATGATGATTTGTATTTTTCATTTACCATAGCACAACAAATCAAGGTGCTCGAGATAAATCAACTGGTGCAAAACTACTGGTTGAAAACCCTTTTCGAACAGGAGCCACTTTTTAAATATGAATCAAGAAATGTCAAACAACTTGATTTTCAAGGAATAAATGATTTTAATCTTATAATAATTAACGAATTAACAACGATTCCCCCTTCACTTGATCTATCTTTAAAAGAGTTTGTAAAACAGGGAGGTAATCTGGTAATTTTGCCCGGACAACAGGTAAATGCCGGGACGAATACATTTTATCGTGATTTTGGATTTCAGTACGCAAAAGATGCTGACACATCAAAAACAAGTGTTTTTAAACTTAATGACAATCACTTCCTTTTTAAAGATATATTTGTTAAACTTCCTGAGAATGCTGATTTACCAGTTGTTATTAAATATTTTCCTATTCAGTTACTGGCAGGATCATCTGCTTTTTCACTAATGGAAATGCTTAACGGGAATCCTTTTTTACTTGGAAATCAATTTGGATTGGGGCAGATTTATGCATTTGCCTTCCCATTTAATGAAAAGTGGAGCAATTTTAGTCAAAATAACCTGTTTGTTCCTTTGATGTATAAAATGAGCTTTATCAATAATTCTAATACTGGTTTGTATGCTGTTCCCGGACAAACAGACAGATATACATTGCGTTCAAACAGGATGGATGATCAGCCATTCAGGATTGTTGCGATAAAGGATAATTTTGAAATTATTCCGGAAAATCGATTTACAGAAGGAAAGACCGATTTGATTTTTCATGGAATGATACCTTCTCCAGGTTTTTATAATATTATGCTCGGAGACAGTCTGGTAAGTTCAATTGCTTTTAATGAAAACCGGAAAGAGTCAGTACTCGAATATTACAATGAAACAGAAGTAATGAAACTGCTTCCGGAAGAAAAGTTCAAATCTGTTACTTTCATTAAAAATAACCAGTCAGAAATGCGGAATATTGTTAAAAATTCTGAAAGTGGCCGGCAACTTTGGAAGTTTTTTATTATATTGGCTTTGATTTTTATGTTTGCAGAAGGATTGCTGCTCAGATTATGGAAATAGTACAAATCAGCAATACTTTTAACCTTTGGAAATTAATGATTATTAGATGAGTACGGGATTAGTAAACACACCGCATGAAGGAAATAAGGAAACACATCGTACGATTCAGATATCTGGGATGTATGAAAGCTGGTTTCTTGATTATGCCTCTTATGTGATATTGGAACGGGCTGTTCCAGAGATCGAAGATGGACTCAAGCCTGTGCAGCGCAGGTTGTTCCATTCAATGAAAGTACTCGATGACGGCCGGTATAATAAGGTTGCCAATATAATAGGAAATACCATGCAATACCATCCGCATGGTGATGCTTCCATTGGTGATGCTTTGGTGCAACTTGGTCAAAAAGAGCTGGTTGTTGATACACAGGGAAACTGGGGCAATGTGCTGACAGGCGACAGTGCTGCAGCCCCGCGGTATATTGAAGCGCGATTATCAAAATTTGCGCATGATGTGGTATTTAATCCTAAAACCACAAACTGGAAACTTTCATATGACGGAAGAAATAAGGAACCTGTTGCTTTGCCTGTAAAGTTTCCTCTGCTTCTTGCCCAAGGCGTTGAAGGGATTGCCGTAGGTTTGGCCTCAAAAATATTACCACATAATTTCAATGAGCTGATTGTTGCTTCGATTCAACATCTTAACAATGAGGAATTTGAGCTTTTACCTGATTTTTTAACCGGAGGATTAGCAGATTGTTCGCGTTACAATGATGGTATCCGGGGTGGGAAAATCAGGATCAGGGCACGTATTGGTCAGGTTGATAAAAAGACGCTTATTATTTCCGAAGTGCCATTTTCAACAACAACACAGAGCCTTATCGATTCGATTATTGCTGCGAATGAGAAAGGAAAAATCAAAGTCCGGAAAATTGATGATAATACTGCAAAGAATGTGGAAATTCTGATACATCTGTCTCCAGGTGTTTCTCCAGATCAGACAATCGATGCGTTATATGCTTTCACCCAATGCGAGGTTTCCGTGTCTCCAAACGCCTGTGTAATTTTAAATGGAAAACCGGCATTTATTGGAGTGTCTGAAATATTAAAACACAACACCAACAGAACCAAGACTTTACTTGAAAATGAATTACAGATTCGTCTGGATGAACTGGATTCAGATTGGCATTTTTCTTCACTTGAGAAAATATTTATCGAGAACCGTATTTATCACGACATCGAACAATGTGAAACCTGGGAGGCTGTAATTGAAGCAATATTCGCTGGTTTGAAACCTTTCACAGGAAATCTACGCCGTGAAGTGACTCTTGAAGATATCGAGCGGTTGACCGAAATAAAAATAAAGCGCATTTCTAAATTTAATTCATTCAAGGCTGATGAATACATCAAGGGACTTGAAAATGAGATGGATGAAGTGAAAAACCATTTGGCCAACATCATCAATTATACGATTAATTTTTATCGGCAGATAAAGAAGAAATATGGCACAGGGCGGGAAAGAAAAACAGAATTGCGAAATTTTGATGTAATTCAGGCTTCAGCCGTTGCCGCCAATAATGAAAGGCTCTATGTTAACAGGTTGGATGGTTTTGCAGGAACATCATTAAAGAAAGATGAATTCGTTTGTGAATGTTCTGATTTGGATGATGTTATCGTTTTCCGTGAAAACGGAACCTTACTTGTAACCAAGGTCAGTCCTAAGTTTTTTGTCGGTGAGCATATCATTCATGTCAACGTTTTCAGAAAAAATGATGACCGCACAATTTATAATATGATTTATCGTGATGGCAAAAAAGGGCCCTGTTTTGTCAAACGTTTTGCTGTGGTGGGCATCACACGTGACAAAGAATATGATCTCACAGGAGGAAGTCCTGATTCAAAAATTGTCTATTTCAGCGCTAACCCAAATGGTGAAGCTGAAATTCTTAAAATTGCCTTACGACCCATGCCAAAAATGAAAAGGACTTCATTTGAGTATGATTTTTCGGCGTTGGCAATCAAGGGAAGAAGTTCAAAAGGCAATACGCTTACAAAACATACGATCAGGCAGATTTCAAAACGCGAAGATGGTATTTCAACTTTAGGTGCACGTGAAATATGGTACGATGATACTGTTAAACGGCTGAATACTGACCAGAGAGGATTGCTGTTGGGTGCCTTTTCGGGTGATGATAAACTACTGCATTTTTTTACCAACGGGGAGATTAAACTTACTGGTTATGACTTGTCGACCCATTTTGATGATGATTTAAGATCATTACGAAAATTCGAGCCAGATGAAATATTTTCTTTGGTTTATACTGAAGGTGATACAGGTTTTTACTATTTAAAACGTTTTCAACTTGAAGAAGAACTTGCTGTTAACAAGAGAGTTAGTTTAGTAGGAGAACATCCGGATTCATCAATAAAACATCTTTTATTCGATGACCTTCCTCAAATCAGACTGTCGTTTAGCACGAATGAAAAAGGTAAAAAGCCTGAAGATGAAATTATTATGGTTGGTGATTTCATCGCTGTCAAGAGTTATAAAGCCAAAGGACGACGATTGACTGCGCACCAGATTGAGCAGATTGAGATTCTGGAACCTATCCAGCCTGAAATTGAAGAAGAAGAGATTATCAGTCCGGAAGAATTGTCAGTAGAAAATAACGGGAATGATTTAGTGGAATTAACTAAGGAGAATGATGAGATTCAATCGATTGACATTTCATCTGAAGAAAATGACAATAATTCACAAAATGAACCAAATTCTGTAAATACGAAAACAATTCCTGAAGGACCTATTCAGATGGAATTGGAATTCTGATTAAGATTAAGTAATTGATAATTAATAGTATAGAATTAATGTCTGAATAGATTAATTCTGAATAATATTGATAAATTTGTTGGAATAAGTAAACATACTAAGATGGAAAGCCCACATGTTCTTAAAGTTACGGATGATATTAGCTGGATTGGTGCCATTGACCATGACATTGTTACATTCGATGTTGTCATGGAAACGAAATATGGCACAACCTATAATTCATATTTGATAAAAGCCGATAAACTGGCTGTGATAGATACCGTAAAACTTAAATTTTGGGATGAATTTATCACAAAACTCCGTTCGGAGATTGATCCTGCTGAAATTGAATATATCGTCTTAAACCATACCGAACCTGATCATTCTGGTTGTGTTGGAAAACTATTATCAGTTGCTCCGAAAGCAAAAATTGTGGGTACTGGCAACGCAATCAGGTATCTTTCTGATCTTATTTCAGTTCCGTTTGAAAGTATTCAGGTGAAAGATGGTCAGGAAATTAATCTTGGTAACAAAACCCTGCGTTTTATAGCAGCGGCAAATCTACATTGGCCCGATTCAATGTATTCCTATGTTGTTGAAGATCAGGTTTTATTTACTTGTGATTCCTTTGGGGCCCATTATGCAGATGAGCGTATGTTCGATGATTTGGTCGGAAGCTGGGATGATGCTTTTTACTATTATTTTGACATGATTCTGAAGCCTTTCAGTAAATTCATGCTGAAAGCGATCGAAAGGATCAGACCACTTGAAATAACTGTGGTTTGTCCGGGGCATGGACCGATACTCCGATCAGACTGGCGTAAATATATCGACCTGTCTGAGAAACTGGCACATTTGGCTTTAGATACTCCTTTAAAAAAACGAGTTTTTATACCTTATGTTTCTGCTTATGACAACACTGCGCATATTGCTGAAGCCATTGCCAAAGGAATTCAATCAGTTGTAGGTGTTGAAGCAGTTTTGATGAATATCGAACATGTTGGTCTGGGTGAAATTGATATGGAATTGTCATTATCATCGGCAATGATTGTGGGCTGTCCAACGATTAATCAAAATATTTTGTTGCCTATTTACAGATTATTTGCCATGATCAGCCCAATTCGTGATAAAGGTAAGCTTGCCGGTGGTTTTGGTTCCTATGGCTGGAGTGGCGAAGGAATGAAAATTATACGCACTAATCTTGAAAACCTTAAACTTCGCTACACCGAAACGGATGTTTTTGTTAAATTCAGCCCCAATGTTTCGGAGCTTCAACGAGCCGAAAACTATGGTCAACGATTTGCTCAGCTTATGTTACAGGAATAATACAGACTGAAATGTTTAAACGAATTGTTCTGCTTTTTTTAATTATTATTGTCTGGATGATGATTTCATGCAGTCCTGAAAGGAAACTGGCTAAACAATTTGTAGATAAAACATCAAAACCAAATGTTTTGTTATTAATGCCCTCTTTCATTTTTATGGAAGATTTAAAACTATCAGGTTTAGAAAACGATGAATCTGATACATTAGTAAGGACACTGGTACTTGATAAAATTGAAGATTCAGTTGTTATTAACAGATTTAGAACAATTTATATCAATCAATTAGAGCGATATGGTGTTTTCGTTTATGAAGAAAAAACTTTGAACGATTTTATGAAACTCGATTCAAATGCCTGGGTCGTTAATATAGCACAGATAGAATTACAGGAATACGAAACCGTATTTACAGATTCACAAGAGTTTTTTGGTGTAATCTATTCTACTGACGTTTTCCTGAACGGATTGAATTCGGCTTTTTGGTTCGAATTTAGTCAGGTGAATGCTCCCGAGAATAATAAACCAGATATCATGTTTGCGGCCAATGATTTATATGATAAATATGATGGACGGTATATTTATGATATTTTTTCCGGACAGATGAAGTACAACCTTGAAATAGATACATTGAACGTAGATGATTTCTATCGTCAGATTGATTTTTCAGCGAAACTATATGCAGGTTATACTTTTGATTATCTGATGAATATATACATAAGTAGTAATATTCCTGATAAAAACAAGAAAGTAAATTACTATCGCTACGATCCTTACAGAGATTCCTATTACATAACACCTGAAGATAAATTTATTCCGCTTAAAGAATAGATACTGCCAGGTTTTATCCAATTTATAATGTCTTTCTCAGCAGATTAACTGCATTTCATTCCCTTTCATCAAACATTTTTATTCGTGAATAATTCTTATCTTTGGAAACAACGGATATGTTTTACGTAAGTGAATTGTATCTCTTTAAAAATATTTGGTTGTAAATTACTTAAAATCAGTAAATAGGATTAAATATGGAATTTGCCATTTTAAAGGAGGTTGTAATTATTCTGGGCCTTTCTGTGTTGATTATTCTTGCGTTTCAAAGATTCAAGATGCCTTCGATACTTGGCTTTCTGCTTACAGGTATCATAGCTGGTCCAAATGGTTTAAGTCTGATCAAAGCATCTCACGAAGTAGAAATACTATCCGAAACTGGTGTAATATTTTTACTTTTCGTTATCGGAATTGAGTTTTCGATAAAAGGATTGATAAAAATCAAAAATACTGTTATCTGGGGAGGTTTGCTTCAGGTAGGAGGGACAATATTATTGACTTTCATTGCGGCCTATTTTATGGGATTACCCGTTTCACAATCTATATTCATGGGTTTTCTGATTTCATTGAGCAGTACTGCCATCGTGTTGAAGTTGCTTTCAGAAAAAGGACAAATGGCTACTCCGCATGGTCGCATTGCACTTGGAATCCTTATTTTTCAGGATATTATTGTAGTACCGATGATGTTGATAACACCAATATTGGCGGGAAAAGCTGATAATATTCTTTTTTCAGTTCTGATTCTGATTCTTAAGTTCGCTGTTGTGTTAGGATTATTGGTAATCATGGCACGTTATATTGTTCCCGGGATTCTTTTGCGTGTTGTAAAATCAAGGAGCCGCGAATTGTTCCTGCTGACAATTATTGTAATCTGTTTTTCAACAGCCTGGTTGACCTCTGCGTTTGGATTATCACTCGCATTAGGAGCATTTTTTGCTGGCTTAATCATCTCTGAATCTGATTATAACCATCAGGCAACAGCCAATATTTTACCATTTCGGGAAATCTTCATCAGTTTCTTTTTTGTTTCTGTTGGGATGCTTCTGGATGTACAGCATTTCTTCAAACATTTTTGGCTTTTACTCTTTTTGACGCTTGGAGTGATTGTTTTAAAGATGCTTATTGTCACATTAACAGTATTAATCAAGAAATATCCCATTCGTACCGCTTTACTTTCCTCATTCAGTCTTTTTCAGGTAGGTGAATTTGCATTTGTTCTGGCAATGGTTGGAATGTCGAATCAATTACTTGATCATGATGTTTATCAGAATTTTCTGGCAATTTCAATTCTGAGCATGGGAATTACACCATTTATTTTCGGTTATGCTTCCCCTTTAACGGACTGGATTATCAGAATGATGTTACCTGAAACTGTACGAAAGCGGCTTTTAGTTTACCAGCGGACAAAAAAACAGCAAAAACAGGAAGATAGTCTGCAACTGCGTGATCATATTGTAATTATAGGTTTTGGAATCAATGGGCAAAATGTGTCACGCACAGCGCATCAGGCTTCAATACCACATGTAGTCATCGAACTTGATGCAGAAATGTTTGAAAAAGCAAAAGATGAAGGAAATAATGTTCTTTTTGGCGATGCCACCGATGAGCTTATACTTCAGCATGCACATTTGGAGGAAGCGAGGGTAGTGGTAATAGCCATTTCAGATGCCGAAGCAACCAAGAAAATTGTAGTTAAAATTCGTGAGATCAATGAAACTGCTTACGTTATCGTCAGGACACGTCAAATAAAGGAAATAGAAGAAACTTTGCGTCTCGGAGCAGATGAGGTTATTCCGGAAGAGTTTGAGACTTCGATTGGTATTTTTACAAAAGTATTAAACCACTATCTGGTTCCTTTCGATCAGATTCAATCATTCGCCAATGGTGTCAGGGCAAGCAACTATGAATTGCTCCGTAACGCCAAAAAAGAAATGAAATTTAATATTCAGTCACCGTTGCATATCCCCGATATGGTTATTGCCAATATTCCTGTCCAGCAGGAAACAAACAGGATTGTGGGAAAAACAATTCAGGAATCTGGTTTGAAATCAAAATTTAATGTGACAGTGCTTGCCATCAGAAGAAATAAGAAATACATAACACAGATTGATTCAGAACTACGTATTCAAACAGATGATATGCTTTTTCTGTTTGGTTCTCCTGAAAATATTCATCTGGTGAATAAGTACCTGACATAAATTAATTAGTATAATTAAAAGTCTATTTATTCAATGTCTAATGGTCAAAATTGTTTATTTCCATTGCAAAAGACTATATGATTTCGTAACTTTGAGATCAATAAAAAAGCCTGGATATGTTGTAACAGCAAACTTTTTATTAGAAACTGTCTAGATTTTATTTTTGAGTAGTTTTTTGAAGAATTAAGTTCTCAGACGAGGCAAAATTGACGTTAATAGCAGCGCTATTGACGGAGATTT
>CAJBPB010000041.1 GCA_903957365.1 uncultured Bacteroidota bacterium | reverse complement strand
TGCGCAGGAGGATGTCCGGGTGGCCTGGGTCATGGCGGAGCAGGCGGGGGCGCAGGTGGATGCGGCGCGGGTTACGCAAAGGACTAAATGTTAATTATATTTCGCTATGAATCAAATATATATCTTTATTTATTACATAAGCGAATCATGAGTAAGGTAATAGATCCGGTGTGGTCTAATTAATAAATTTTATAAAATATTGTTGATGACAGAAGAACCAGTAGAAGTACCAAAACCTGTTCGCCCGCAAGCGCTTACCATATTATGCTGGCTTAGTTTCTTTGGCAGCGGTTTGGGTGCAGTGAGTAACTTATTCTTTTATTTATTTCATAATCAGGTAATTGAAGTTATTGAGTCAGGTGTTTATAAGGATATGGGTTTTGATATGACAATGATCTCTTCGGTCAGTAAATATTATTTCCTTTTAACAGGTTTGCTGCAGATTGTGGCTTTTACTGGTGTAAGACAAATGTTTGATCTCAAACGGGTTGGTTTTCATATGTATGCTATTTCTCAATTCCTGATGCTTATCATCTCAACTGTCTATATTTACAGGCCATCCGGAGTATTTCCAACCTTTGACCTGATGTTTTCGGGATTGTTTGTTTTGTTGTATCTTCGGTTTAAAGATGTAATGCGCTGATCCGATGTCGGAAATAATTGAGAAAATAAAAAAATTCAGGCCGCCACTTAGTTTATTGCTGAGGCTGACCTGTGTTTTTGCATTGGTTTATTATGCCATTTATATGTTCATGTTTCTGGTAAGTCTGATGTATAAGGATTTTATCGTCGAATTCAGCCAACAATACCTGAATGAATCTGAAACCGGTTCATTCAAGGTATTACTTCTTCTCATAGCAGGTTTTCTGATAAATGCAGGGGTTGTGACAGGACTCATCTTTATGCTGGCAAAGCGCAACATTGGTCCTTTTATATATACCTTGTCCGCATCATTCATCCTTATTTACCAGTTTGTCACACGCAGTTTTATTCTGTCTGATAAATTCGTGGTGGAGGCATTTCTTTTATTCCTTATTCTTGTACTCAGGATTTGGTTTTCGAAAGCAAAATATACACATAAACCGGTTGACCCGGATTTGCTTGAATTTAAACAGGAATAACAACCGTCTTTTTTTAACAGACTTAGAAACTTTCCAGATTTAATCTTTGACTAGCTTTTGAAGAATAAAGTCGTCAGACGAGGCAAAATTGACAGGGATTTTAACGAAATAGGATGGCTTAATTCACAGAAGAATGCCAAAGGATAAAATTCAGACAATCTCTTAATTATATCTGAGACCGGTATATCGGTTTTTCATCCAAAATTTAGCAAAGTATCAGTTTATGATTGGCTTCATTAAATAAGAAATGTAAGATTTTTGTAATCCCCTGCTGTCGTGTCTGATTTAGAACAGGTGTACTTTGATCGTTTTCAGTTCTTCAATCTGATTTTACATGGTAAAACCTGAACAAGCACAAAAGCCAGGAGGAAAAATTGTCGCGGTTTCATTTCAATTTTTCTTACTCTTTCAAACGATTGCGGAGTTTATGAAATGCATGGAATAGATTCAATATGATGAAAAAATAGTCAGTAATTATGGATAAAACGTCGTGTTTATGCCAATATTCAATTTTTTAATTTATTGATAATCAAACTGATTGAATCTAATGTTAAATAATTGTAATTTTTTTTATGTTTTTTTACGTTTCAAATAGAAGATGTTTCTATATTGCAGTCTTATTTAACAAAAATTTGTTATTAAAATGGTACACTTAACAAATGTTTAATCAATTCACTAACCAAAAATCATCATTATGAGAAAAAGTACGATTATGTTAGTGTTCTTACTGTTAGCAGGTGTGAATTTCGCATTTGCCCAGTCTAGAACTGTAACCGGTAAGGTAACCAGCTCGCAGGACGGTCTGGGTATGCCCGGCGTATCTGTAGTGGTTAAAGGGACCCAAATCGGGACCACGACAGACATCGACGGAGTATATACTATTTCGGTACTCCCGGAGCACAAGACTCTTGTGTATTCTTTTGTTGGTATGACAACGAAGGAAGTTTTAATTGGCGATCAGAAAACAATTAACGTTGTTCTTGATCCCGATGTGTTTCAGATAGATGAAGTTGTTGTAACAGCTTTGGGTATCACCCGTGAAAAGAAATCTTTGGGTTATGCTACCCAGGAAATCAGCGGTGAAGAGCTCAATACCGTTAAATCTGACAACTTTATCAATTCACTTTCCGGTCGATCAGCCGGGGTTTCTGTGAAAGCCAATGGTAATATCGGTGGTTCTACCAACGTTATCATCCGTGGTTCTTCTTCATTAACCCAGAATAATCAGGCATTGTTCATCGTTGACGGTGTGCCTATCAACAATGACAATACCAATAATACTGGTCAGGTTTCAGGTCGTAACGGTTACGACTACGGTAATGCCGCATCTGATATCAACCCTAACGACATTGAGTCGATGAGTGTGTTGAAAGGTGCTGCTGCGACTGCATTGTATGGTGCACGCGCTGCAAATGGTGTAATCCTTATCACCACTAAAAAAGGAACAAAAAAAGTTGGTATGAAAAAAGGTTTTGGTGTTGCAATCAATTCCAATGTAACAACTGGTTTTATTGATAAGAGTACCTTCCCTAAATACCAGCAGGAATACGGTGCAGGATATGGACAATTCTATTACAGTGAAAGTGATTATCCAGGATTCGAAAATTATTATGATGTTGATGGTGATGGTCAGTTGGATTATACCGTTCCTACATACGAAGATGCTTCTGTTGGCCAGAAATTTGACCCAAGTATCACTTTGTATCAATGGGATTCTTATGACCCTGCTTCACCTAACTATATGAAGAAAACCCCATGGGTAGCCGCTGGTGATAATGGCCCGGCCTATTTCTTTGATAACTCCTTGTCATTAACCAATAGTGTTGAAGTAAACGGTGCCAGCGATAACGGAACTTTCCGTCTGTCATACACCAACCTCGACCAAAAAGGTATTATGCCAAACAGTCACCTGAAACGTAACAACTTTTTATTTACAGGAACTTATGACGTAATGAAAGACCTTAAAGTTACCGCTTCAGCCAATTATGTAAATACACAAGGTAAAGGACGTAACTCAACAGGTTATAGCGACAATATCGTTTCTTCATTCAGACAATGGATGCAGATAAACGTTGACTATAAAATGCAGGAAACTGTTTATGATCTTACCGAAAGAAACGTAACCTGGAATCCTAACAGCCCTACTGATCTTGCTCCTGCTTATTGGGACAATCCATATTGGGTACGTTACCAGAATTATGAAACTGACGAACGCGATCGTATCATCGGTTATTTACAGGCAGACTGGAAAATCAACAGCTATTTAAGCCTGATGGGCCGCGCCTCAGTTGATACCTATGCAGAATTACAGGAAGAAAGAAAAGCAGTTGGTTCAGGATCAGGTGAATTCGGTGTTGGTCGTCCTGACGTAACTTCAGGTTACTCACGTTTCGACAGAAGTTTCATGGAATCCAATATGGACCTTATGTTGCGTTTCTACAAAGCTTTTGGCGAACAACTCAACCTGAACGCTTTTGTTGGAACAAACATCCGCAGAACCAAAGTTGATCAGGTATTTGCTTCAACCGATGGTGGTTTGATCGTTCCTGGCCAGTATTCCTTAGGTAACAGTATCAATCCGATGCTTGCCCCTGAAGAAAGATTAACTGAAGTTGGTGTAAATGGTATTTTCGCAAGTGCCTCACTGGGATATCATAACTTTTTATTCCTTGATGCTACTATCCGCAGAGACCAATCATCCACTTTACCTACTGACGATAACGCTTATGTTTATCCTTCAGTTTCTGGTAGCTGGTTATTCTCAGAAAATTTGAAACAGGATTGGCTGCAGTCAGGTAAATTCTATATTGGTTTTGCCAGTGTAGGTAACGACGCTCCATGGGGTTCTATCAAAGATACCTACTCACAAAATACAACTTTTGGAGGAACAGCATTGTATTCTTTGCCTAATACCAAAAACAACGAGGCACTGCTTCCTGAAAACACAGCAGCACTCGAAGGTGGTATCGAATTGACCATGTTACAAAAAAGATTACGTTTTGACATGTCATTGTACAAAACCAACACCACAAACCAGATCATGCCTGTTTCAACTTCTTATGCTACTGGTTATTCAACCAAGTACGTAAATGCCGGTGAAGTTGAAAACAAGGGTATTGAAATCGTTCTTGGTGGAACTCCTTATATTAACAAAGATTTCAGATGGGATATCAACGTAAACTATGCTAAAAACGTGAATGAAGTTGTTTCTCTAGAAGGCGACATTAAAAACTTACAGATAGCAGCTTTACAAGGTGGTGTTTCTATCAATGCAAAAGTGGGTGAGCCTTACGGAACCATCCTTGGAACTGATTATGTTTACACAAACGGTGAAAAAACAGTTGGTGCAAACGGTTATTATTTGAGAACCACAACTTCTGATAAAGTTATTGGCAACATCAATCCTGACTGGAATGCCGGTATGAACAATAAGTTCTCTTACAAGAACTGGTCAGCCAGCTTCCTGCTCGATTATCAAAAAGGTGGAAGTATCTTCTCACTCGACTTATGGTACGGTATGGCAACAGGTTTATATGAAGAAACTGTTGGAAACAATGACTTAGGAAACCCTGTTCGTGATCCTGTTGTTAAAAACGAAGATGGTACTTATGCAAATAATAGTGGTGGTTTGTTACTCGACGGCGTTTATGCTGACGGAACAGCCAACGTAACCCGCGTTGAAGGTGGTGACTACCGTGTATGGGGATATTCAAGAAACCCGAACTCTGCTTTCGTTTATGACGCTTCTTACCTTAAACTACGTGAATTGGTTATTTCTTATTCATTACCTCAGAGTGTGATTGCAAAAGCAGGTTGGATTCAAGGCGCTACTTTCAGCATCGTTGGTTCAAACCTCTGGATCCTCATGAAGAATCTTCCTCATGCTGATCCTGAAGCTAGTCAAAGCTCAGGTAACGTACAAGGCTGGCAATCAGGCGTTATGCCAAGCACACGCAATGTAGGTTTCAGTGTTAATTTACAATTTTAATAAAACAGAAGTAATATGAAAAAAATAAATCTAATCTTATTGGTTTTGATCGGGATAAGCTTATCCTGCACAAAAAACTTTGAGGATTTTAACACGGATAAGAAGAGACCGGTTGAAGTACCGGGACAATTCCTGTTCGCAAATGCTCAAAAGGCCCTCGGAGACCAGACGGCAAGCACGAATGTGAACCTAAACAACTGGAAACTTTTTGCCCAGTATTTCACTGAAACTACTTACACTGACGAATCGAACTACGATGTTGTAAACCGTAACTGCGGAAGTTTATTATTCCGTACTTACTATCGCGATATCCTCGTTGACCTTAAAGATGCGAAACGTGTGATCACTGCTGAAGCTGCTGTAGGTGATGTTGCCATCGCCGAAAAGGAAAACAGATTGCTCATCATCGAAATTCTTGAGTGCTATACTTACCACGAATTGGTTGATATGTTTGGCGATATTCCTTATACCCAGGCACTTGATATTGATAATTTGTATCCAGTGTATGATGATGCTACTGCCATCTACAAAGATTTGATTTCCAGAACACAGGCAGCTGTAGCCGGTTTGGACGATTCGAACGGTAGCTTTGGTGATGACGACCTTTATTTGGCCGGTGATGTTAGTATGTGGAAAAAATTCGGTAATACCTTATTGGTAAAAATGGCAATCAATATTTCTAATGTGGATGCTGCTTATGCCAAACCAATTATCGAAGGCGCTTATGCCGGTGGTTTTGCTTATGGCGAACATTGCAGCATTGCCTATCCAGGTGGATCTAACTCTAACCCACTTTATCAGGACCTGGTTCAGAGTGGACGTCATGACTTTGTTCCTGCCAACACTATCGTTGACTTAATGAACAATCTTGAAGACCCAAGAAGAGCTAACTACTTCACTTTGTGCGATACTTCAAGCAACCCTGATGTTCAGAAGCTGGTTTATAAAGGTGGTATCTATGGTGAAAGCAATCCTTTTGGACAGAATTCTCATATCGCTGATCCAATTCAGGAATCAACCTATCCAATGGTAATGATGGACTACACAGAACTGGCATTCTATTTGGCTGAAGCAGCCGAAAAAGGATTTTCAGTAGGTGGTTCAGCTGCTGCATGGTACGAAAATGGTATCCGCAATTCATTCGATACATGGGGTAATACAGCCGATGCTGATGCATATATGGCAAAACCAGAGGTTGCTTATGCTACTGCAGAAGGCAACTGGAAACAAAAAATTGGTACCCAGGCTTATCTTGCATTCTATGTTCGCGGTTTCCACGGATGGACTTCATGGAGAAGATTGGGTTTCCCAGCCTTAAACCTTCCACCATCACCAGCTGAAGCTGCCAATGGCGAAATTCCACGCAGACATACTTATCCTATCAATGAACAAACCTTGAATGAAACTAACTACAATGCTGCTGCTTCTGCAGTAGGTGGAGATATGCTCAATACAAGATTATTCTGGGATAATAACTAACAGATAATCATACAAACAGTGGTTGACTTTTGTCAATCATTGACATAATAAAGAACGGCTTCAACTTCGGTTGGAGCCGTTTTTTTATTAAAATGGATTGGCTTAACAATCCTTTTTATAATGACTAATGCCAATGTATTATTGAAACGTATTGAGCTGATAACTGCTTGTTTAACTGTTCCTTCTGTCATAAAGCGAAGAAGTAGTGAATGAAAGCATTTCGCCAAAACTGTTAATGATGACTGCCCGTTTTCCAAAAGTTTCGCCTCTTCTAATTGTTGGTATTTGAACTCCTTTTAAAAGTTCCATTTGTTAATGGTTTCGAAGATATAATGCCGGTAAATGGTAGTTTTTCGAAATCTGATTCTGCAAAATTGTATTATCTTTCGATAGCAAATTGATTGATCTGATAAGAAAATTAAGGGTGTTTTTGAAAATTATCTGATAATAAGAGGAATTCTATAAGCCTAAACCTCTTATTTTACTGATTCAATACCTGTGGGTAATGAATTTTTTAAAGTATCTGACTTCAGTACAAAAATTGTGCTGTCAGAAGTGAGTACTTTTTCGAGTAGTTCCTGTTGTTCTCTTACGATTTTCAGATAGCTCTCAATATTTTGTTTCTCAACAGGTTTGGCTGGTGGTGATTCCATGGTTAATGGATTGATCGGAGTGCCACCACGGAATACCCTGAAATCGAGATGCGGCCCTGTTGATAATCCTGTGCTCCCAACATAACCAATGAGCTGCCCTTGCGAAACGCGTGATCCGTTGGTGATTCCTTTTGCGAAGCCTTTTAAATGCATATAGGCAGTTGTGTAGGTTCCGTTGTGTTTGATATACAGATAATTGCCTCCTCCACCAGCTTGAAATCCTTTTTTAGTGACAACACCTTCTCCAATCGAAAAAACAGCTGTGCCCGAAGGCGCAGCGTAATCAACTCCATGGTGTGGCCGGCTTTTTTTGAGTATCGGATGGTATCTGCTGTGTGTAAATGTTGAACTGATACGACTGTATTTCAGAGGTGCTTTCAAAAATGCCCGCATCAGACTCTGTCCGGTCTCGTCAAAATAATCGCTTAAATCATTTTGTTCGAATCTGAATGCAAAATGATCTTTGCCATAGTGGTTAAATCGTGCTGATAAAATCTTACCAAATCCGATAGGTTTGCCTTCCACATACATTCTTTCATAAATGACTTCAAATCTGTCATTTTTTTGAATTCCAAAGAAATCGATTGTCCATGCGTAAATTTCTGACAGCGCCCCTGAGAGGTTCGGATCGTAACCGTTGTCGACCATTGCATTCCACAATGAAGAGGTGATCACTCCTTCAGCGCTTTCAATTTTTCGTTCAACATCCTTGTGGCCAAGCCTGATATTGACCGAATCAGTTAAACTGAAAATGGCGTAATCGGTAGCATTAATTTCATAAACCAGGAATACAGGTATCATTGGTTTACCTTTTTTACCCGGTTTAAACATTACCGTGTAGGAGTTGCCGGTTTTGATTTTTCGAACATCAAATATGTGGCGGTATTCTTTAGCTAATTTGTCAATCACTCCATATTCAACCCGGTGCGCTTCAAGAATATTCGAAAGGAACTGCCCGTTTCGTACCCATCCACGCGTTATTTCAAGCGAATCAATATTGATATTGTATAGAATTTTAGGAATATTAACGATAGGAGGTTCCTTGTCGTCAACTGGTTTTTCTGATCTTAAACATCCTGCAAAAATACCTGACAGCAGGGCAAGACAAAATATATAATACAATCTCTTAATTTTCATGAATCTAAACCATCACAATCAGAACAAACAAACGTTGCTGCCCACAAGCCATGACAGGCTGCAAAAATAGAAGAATAAATAGACTGACAGCGTTTTTTGTTTGTTAAAACTGTCGATAGAGTTCAGAATCTGAATTAACTGTTTTCTGTTACATATTTTAAACCAGCATTTTTTGCCTTCAGATTGAGTTCGATCATCTCTTCACCTTTGTTTTTAAATAAGGTGCGGATCGCATTTTCAATACTCTGAGGTTTCAAGCCCAGATAGGGTGAGGCTGCCCCAAGAATAATCATATTGGCTGCTTTAACCGACCCGCATTCTTTTGCCATTGCATCTGCATCCAGAGTGAAATATTTCGGTTGTTTCCAGATTTCCTGCAGAATGAGCTCCAGATCGGGATAATTATTGATGTTTACAAAAGGATTGATACTGGTTATGATCAAACCATCAGGTGAAAGCATCGGGAGATAACGCAATGATTCCATTGGCTCGATCGAAATGATAATATCGGCTTTGCCTTCAGGTATAAGATCGGAGGCAATTTCAGTGGATGACAATCTGAGATGCGATTGCACTGCACCGCCGCGCTGGCTCATGCCATGCACTTCGGCTTGTTTCAGAAACAGGCCCTCTTCAATGGCTGCCAGACCAATACAAGCGGCGATACTTAAAATTCCCTGACCACCTACACCGGCTAATATGATATTCTTTTTCATTGTTTTTTGAATTTTAGATAAAATTAGCTGTGTTAAATAATTTCCAATGATTTAATTTTCGCCTGCTGACGCATTCTTCTGTTCAATGTCTGGATACATTCGCGTCGTGGAATAATCACAGAAACACCCTGATAAGCGAGTTCTTCCTGCATTATTAAAATATTCTCCTCGTGATTCTTCCTGAGTGGTTTGATTATTCTGATGTGTTCTTCTTTAACACCCACTCCACGGCAAATATCTTCTACCTTACCATAGGCGGAAGATGTCTGGCCGCCAGTCATGCCGGTAGTTGAATTGTCGAGGATTAAAATGGTGATGGGTGAATTATTGTTTACAGCATCCAGTAATCCTGTGATGCCTGAATGGGTAAATGTTGAATCGCCAATTGCAGCTACAGCAGGCACAAGACCGGCGTCGGCAGCTCCAATGGCCATGGTGATACTCGCGCCCATATCAACACAACTGTTAATTGATTCAAGTGGTTCAAGCGCACTCAAAGTATAACAGCCGATATCTGAAAACACCCTTCCTTTACCATAAGAAAGGATCGCTTCATTGAGAGCCAGAAATGCATCGTTATGAGAACATCCGTCACAAAGACGTGGCGGACGGTTTTTTAAAAATCCCGGAATTTCCTTGCCAACCTGAAATTCGATTCCCAATGCCTGCGCTACAATGTTTGGAGTTAGTTCACCATCACGTGGCAGTGTTCCGTCAAGTCGTCCGTGAATAGGTTTGCCAAGATTGAGAATACCTTTCAGTTGCTCTTCAAATATAGGATAACCATCTTCCATCACCAGAATCTCATCACAATCATCGTATATTTTTTTTACCAGATCATCAGGTACAGGATATTGACCGATTTTTAAAAGAGGATAGGGGAGTGGGCTTTCGGTAAAATTTTCCATCAGATAATTGAAAGCCAGACCACAGGCGACAATCCCAAGTTTTGTATCAGTACCAGGCTGATAATAATTAAATCCGGATTCACCTGAAAGTTTTTGTAACTCACTTTGTTTGGCCAGCAATTCGCGGTATTGTTTACGTGCGATAGCTGGTAACAATACGAACTGACGCAGGTTACCGGGTAATTTAAGTTCATTCTGATGCCTTACTTCTTTGCGTATTACACCGCTTCTTGAGTGGGCAAGCCGGGTTGTGATACGTAACATCACGGGAATACGCATTTTTTCGGAAAGATCGAAACCGTACCGAATCATATCATAGGCTTCCTGCTGGTTTGTCGGTTCTAAAATAGGAATAAAGGAGAATTTGGCATAAAAACGCGAATCCTGCTCATTCTGAGACGAATGCATTGAAGGATCATCAGCTGCTACAACAACCAATCCACCATTGGCACCGGTAATAGCCGAGTTCACAAATGCATCAGCGGCAACATTTAATCCAACATGTTTCATGCATACCAGAGCTCGTTTACCGGCATACGACATACCCAAAGCCGATTCCATGGCTGTTTTTTCGTTGGCAGACCACATGGCACGAATGTTCAGACTCTTTGATTCTTTCGAAACCTGGATATATTCCATTATTTCGGTGGAAGGGGTGCCGGGGTAAGCATACACTCCGGATAATCCGGAATCAATGGCGCCCTGGGCAATGGCTTCGTCTCCTAACAGCAGAAGTTTTTGCATGGTATATTTTATTTTTTAAGTATTTAATCTTGCTATTTTCTTTGTTACAAAAATAACAAAACTATGTAAGTATTTAGATATTAGTAAAATCCATAATCATTCTAAATTAGGTGATTAAGCTTCGATTCCCACATTTATTTTGTGTAAGTTAGCCGCCTGAATAAAGGAATATGAATTTTCTTGCGCATGCTTTTTTGTCAGGTGATGATCCGGAGCTCCTGATAGGAAATTTCGTTGCCGACAGTATCAAAGGGAAAACACTGGCTGATTACCCGTTGCGTATCCGTGATGGTGTGGCCTTACATCGGGCAATTGATTGTTTTACTGATAATCATGCTGTTGTCAGGGAATCAATTGCATTGTTGCGTCCGGTTTTCAGTAAATTTTCAGGGGTTGTTCTGGATATTTATTTCGATCATTTTCTTGCACGCAACTGGGCACAATGGAGTGAAAAGGAATTATCCGAATATGTGTTGTGGGTTTATAAAATTCTAATTCGCCGTTATTTGGTTCTTCCACCCCGATCAAAACGTATTTTACCTTTTATGATGGCCCAGAACTGGCTGGTTGGTTATGCCAATTTCCACGATCTGGAACGCGTATTCAGAGGTATGTCAAGAAGATCCAATTTCTATTCAGGCATGGAACTGGCTGTGATTTTCCTGGAGGAAAACCATACTCAACTTGAAAAAAGTTTCAATGCCTACTTCCCTGACCTGATTCAGTTTTCGAATACTATGATCGGTCAGATACCATTGAGTGAAAAATAACTTTATGTCAGGTAGTTAGTTTTTTCATCCACCGCCAATGTGTAATAAACAATACCAGACAAATAACAATCAGTAAGCTGTCAATAATAATTGACCTGTGCGACTGATGTTTGGATAATTGGATTTTGTCAGCCTTGGCTGCTTCATACATTCCGCGAAGTGTTTCATCGTCAGGAACATAAGTCGATGTGCTTTTGTCATCTCCCTGCTGGGATGACTTCAGCACATCCATCTTGTAGTTCTCAAAGGAAGCTAAGCTTGGCGTGCCGGGTGGTGTCCAACCGGCATGCAGCGGATCGCTCAGATCAATTACAGCATTTACAAGCGTTGTTATCGAAATCAAAAAAGTGATAACAGCCACTAAACAAACGGTGTAACCATAAATCTGGGCTCCGATTTTTTGTGACTTTTCCATGAGGTTGATATTTTGATACTACAAAGTTATAATGCATTTGTGATGAAAATGCAAGTATTAACTTAGAAACTGTCTAGATTTTATTTTTGAGTAGTTTTTTGAAGAATTAAGTCCTCATACGAGGCAAAATTGACGTTATAG
>CAJBPB010000040.1 GCA_903957365.1 uncultured Bacteroidota bacterium | reverse complement strand
ATTGCGGTTTATTAAACGGGAATTGTGAAGGGGATTTGATTTTAGCAACCCCAAAAAAAGATTTAGTAATCTCTATTTAAAATGATACCCAATAAACCTGCAAATGCAGGTTTATTGGGTATCATAGCAACTGACCAAATATTAGCTCCAACCATCAGGCTCAGCCTGATGGTTTATCCTTCCAAATCCAGGCGAAGTTGGTTTGGATTTTTCCGAATAGAATCCTTTAGCAAAACATATAATTCATCCTTTTCTAAAGTCAAGGTCTTAAGTTTTGATTTTGCGTCTGTTATCTCCGATTCTTTCATTTCGATAGAAGTTACAATACGTTGTACCTCAATTTGTTTTGCTTTTTCCTCTTCAGTGGTGTAAAGTCCAGCTTTTCTGATGGAAGGAATAACCTCGTGTGTAATCCATCTTTTGAATGCTTTAGCCTCTGGTTTTGTGGAAGATAGAATCAAGGAATACAAACCAAACTCATTTATAGTCCAGGTCTCCCGTTTTTGACCTGAACTATCTACCAGATAGTCCAGCTTCCTTTCATCTTCATCTAAAGCCATTATTGCTTTATAAGAATTTACATATCCGAGAATATTCCCGGCATCAACTCCGGCAAACCAAATTTGTTCGTCACCATCAACACTGGTGCGGATTGGAAGGTTTTGGTACTCCCATTTTTGAATTTGTGTCCTCATTTCTCTTTGTTTTTTAAGTGTTTATAAATTATGTTACGGCAAAGATATATAAATATTGATTATAATAAAACAATTATTTATATTTCCTGTCCGATGAGCCAAAAAAACCTTACCCGTTCATTTACCTCCAGTGGTTCATATTTATAGCCCTGGGCAATGAGGAACCGGGTGATCCCGCCCTGCGGCCAGTCGGGTTCCGGCCAAAAGTCGGTGATCATTTCGTTGATTTCGTTGGTCGAAAGCTTTAGTGATGCCTCCGGTACCGATTGTACCGGAGGGAATTTACAGCGAAAGGATTCGAAGATTTGTTCAAACTCGGTTTTATCGCTCATTGCATTTCCCTCCTTTTTGAGATAGTGAGTCCAGCACCCTGCGAAAATCGCACATCAGGCTGAAAAACCGCTTATCTATTTCTTCAACCTCTCCCTCCATTTGTGCCAGGTAAAACACGCCATCGATCAGTGTGGTTTTGTTGGCTTGTAAACTTTCGGTGAGTGTTTCCAGTGCCTCTGTTAATGCCGGGGTAATTGCAATACTGTTCACGATGACTGTTTGTGTTTCGGGTTCATTTTTTGAGTGGATCATTTCGGGCCTCCTTTTGTTTTTACGTTTGTTACATTAACCGGTTTGAGTTGCGGCGCCAAAAAGTTTTGCGCCAGTTTAAGTACATCGTTGCCATACCAGGCAGGTGTGCGCCACACGGTGATGCACACATCGGTAACCGAGTCGTAGATGGTAATAAATTCGTCGCCACTTTCGGGATAGGTGTGCAGCATGGCATCGGTTCTGTAATGAACATCTTCCATTTGCTGGATCCAATCGCAAACAATGGTGTCCATAGCGGTTTGGGGATCGACCGGAGTTTGTTTCATTCACGGCCTCCTTCCCGATCTTTAGTCAATTCTTTCAAAATGGTAAGAAAATCAACAAAAAGAAAATAAATGTCTTTGTCCAAATTGCGCTCATCATAATCGAGCGTTGCGATGTTCATACATTGCTCGGCAAAGTATAACGCGCAATCAGGTCGTAAGCTTTTCAGCCTTTTTAATGCATCAATTAATTCTGGTGTAATCTTAATTCCGCCGATGGTTACCGGGGAAAGGCAATCTTGTTCTTTTGCCAT
>CAJBPB010000039.1 GCA_903957365.1 uncultured Bacteroidota bacterium | reverse complement strand
GTTTTGAAAAAATTCGATTTGAAAGATTATATAAAATGCTTGCCGGAAATTAAATCTCCGGCAAGCAAAGTAAAAATTAATAACAAGGAGCCGGATAGGGCCCTGCATAATAATTTATGTACATTGTCCAGGTAGGTGCCTCAGATGTATTGTTTGTAAAATGAACATACACATCATTTGAAACGGTAAAGCCCTGGCCACCATAGCCGCTTTTAGGAGACATGTGAATAATGCCATCCGAACCGTCTGTCCATGTTATACAAGAGAAAGTTTCTTTGCGGTGTTGTATTCCAGAGGTATTCCTATCTAAATCAATATCAGCAAGCGTGCAGCTTCCGGTAATAAGCGAGTTAAAATCAAAGGCATAAGGGCAACCATGATTTCCATTAAAAACCGCCTCAACACTACCATATTGAGAACATGGCAACTGTTGGTCATCTGATTCATCACCCTGCCCGGTAACAGGCATGTTTGCAGCAATAAAGAAAGCAGGGACTAACAGCAGGAGTAATAAGTATTTAGTTTTCATTACAAATTGTATTAGATAAACATTCCTATTCTTTTAAGTTCTTATAGGTCGAACCGTTTTCCACTTTCGCAGTCGATCAAGCAAATGGCACTGCATTTGCGAACCATGCGCGGGTATATGTCAGCATCCTTTGCTGTAATTACCCGAAATATTGTGTATTTTTGTTGCGCCTTTCTGTGTTTTGGTTCGTACCCGATTAAATTAGCGTTTTGTCAGTCAGCCTCACAGGGAGGCTTTCTTGTTTTATCGATTAAATGCAAGGAAGGCAAATCCTTGTTCAATCGAAATAAATCAAAATTTATTATTTGTTGTGGTTATTATGCGAAGTGGAAGTGATGCTATCAGATAAAATAAAACATGAAATATTTTGTGTATTGCATTGCTTAAGAGGAAAGAGAAGGTGGTAGGGTGTTGTGTTCATTTTGGTTGTTTTGTTGTTTTGTAAATTCTGTGATTATGGTTAGTAAAAGATTGTTACTTCTTTCACAAACAAATGTAAAGAACTTTTAATTAGAAAATGCAAGGGGGGGGGTGTCTAGTTATGAACATCTCATTAAAAAAATAACCATTCATTTGTATGGTTTATTATCTAAAATCGACTTAAGATAGGCACAAGCCTTGGCCTTGATCCTGCTTTTTTACTTTCGATGCTCGAACTGGTTCATGAAGCTTCGATACAGAGGCAAACGCAGATTTTTAACACAAACAAACCATAAAACCAGGCTAATTGAAACTATTGGCCTAGATACCTGCGTATATAAACAGAGTTAAACAAATTCAGTTTTAGGTTCGTCTTTTGGTTCGTTTGGCAGAACGATTAAAAAGCTGTTACATATGGCTCCGAAAACAAGTGAGGTACAGAAGTACAAAGTGTCACAAAGAACACAAAGAATGCACAAAAGACACGAAGAAAAAAACCGTTTAATTGGCGAGCTATTCAACTTATAAACCTATCAACCTATCAACACATCAACCTATAAACACATTAACCTATCAACCTATAAACCTATAAACCTATCAACCTATCAACCTATAAACCTATAAACACATAAACCTATCAACCCATCTTTTCAACACTTTTCCACGATAAAAATGCAAACGCAGACTTTTATTAGAGCCGATTCAATTCAGACAGAAAAAAGTGATTTGTATTATCCTTTATCACGCACAAAAACAGCATTCTTCAATCGCCCTTTTAATTGTTTAGATGGGGTAAACGTAACCCTTTTAACCAATATCGACTCAGCCCTTACTTCAGAGGGATCATTTACCTGTTTATTGCATTCCGCTGTGATAGCAAAGGTTCCAAAACCATCGAGGCAAACATGGTTGCCATTCAATAATTCATCTTCAATACATGCCAGCATGAATTCGATGGTTCCCTTCATTTCGATACCTTTAAGTCGCTGTCCACGTGACATATTCGCTGCCAACTGCTCTATATTGGTGGTATTTGACCTTACAATATGAGGATAAAAACCTGTTTTCTTTTGTCCTTCCGGGTTAAGATAGTCGCCACGGTGGATCATTTTGTATTTTATGCTCATGATTAAGAATTGTTTATAATGTTTGTACTCTTCATTTACTGTTTTGATGCATATATTTTAATCAATTGAACTTTTTAAAATAATCATAGGGTATATATGCTAACCAATATGACATCTGTATGATACAAAGCTAACTTATATAAGTGAATAATGATAACATATATATGTTAGATTCAAATCAACAGCATGAAATTTATAGTTTAACTGCATGTTTTGCTTAATATTCCGGCATCTGTTAATTAGTCTGTCTATAAAGACCGCCCTCTTCATTATGCCTGATCCTAAAATGACCAGGACCATCAATTCAATTTATAAATTAGCACACTTTGCGGCATAATATGTATTCTATTTCAGTATATATCCAATTTTTAAATCAAGATTCAACCATGGAAAGAATCCATTTCCTGAATTATAAGATGAGTTAAACCCCAGGTAATCAGAATCGACACTGGAATTAGCATTTAAATAACCTAATCCACCTCCTTCAAGAAGCTCCAATGTGATTTTACTCCTTTTGCTTTTGTCCCAATAAAATAAAACACCAAAGTTGGCCGTAAGTGCACCTCTGTATCTTGAAATTTCATTTTCTACAATGGTGTTTTCTGTCGTATAAGATTCTTGGATTGACTTCGTTAAGATGTTTTTCATTTCCACATTTACAAAAAAACCACTTTCAGGAATTTCTCTTTTGTTTAAATATTTTCTTATTTCGGTAGTGAATTTAAGCCCATTTATATTTTCTAAATCTTCTGATAGCATTGAAGTCTGGTCAATATAAAAAATGTAACCAACTTCCTGAGAAATACTTATACTTGCTTTTATCCTTTTCTCAATTCCAATTCCAATTCCCATACTTTCTCCGTAAATATCACCTGCCAAAGACGAAAGTGGAAGTTTAAAAGTATAATCTCTGGTATTGTTTAATACCTCCTGGGCATTAGCTGAAAGAAAAATGAAAATCAATAATTGTGTAAATAACAGCTTTTTCATGCAATTTCGTTTTATTAGAAATTTTAAAAATGT
>CAJBPB010000038.1 GCA_903957365.1 uncultured Bacteroidota bacterium | reverse complement strand
TATGGAGCATAATTATCGTAAGAAGTGACATTATCTGTCGAACTGGCATTTGAATGATTATATGCCTTAACGCGCCACCTCCCATCATCAGTGATTTTAAAAGACACATCAACATCACCCACAATATTACTCGCTGATTGGGTGGCGGCACTGCTCCCAATTACACCCAGATTTCCTTCGATAATTACCCTATCGTTGAATAACTGCGTGGAAAGAGCAACTTCAAGTTCATTGCTTGTAATTTCATCTCCGGGTTTATAATTTAAACCTACATCAAAGTCCTTACTGATTTGTGATAGCCAGCTGCTTAACTGGTTTGATAGCACATTAATTGAAGATGAGCCAAGTGAAATATTTGAAGCACCTGTGTAACTAAAACTACCAAGTACCAATAAGGAAATTACCTGCTGCGTAACCAATGCTTCATTGGTAGTATCAAGCACAGAAAAGACCAGAGTTTCAATCTCAGGATCAGAATTTGGCAAACGGATGCTGAATTTTATTTCAGGTTTAAATAACTGTTCAGAAAGATGGATGATACAATCGACATTCACACGGTTTCGGATAGAAGAATTAGAATCGATTACTATTCCAAGCGAACTAAGTGAAGTTTTTGTGCGGTAAAGTCCATTTACATTTATGATGGCGTCGTAAGGATCACCGGTCCAGGAGATTTTCCCGCCTTCCATCAGGTCGAATTTCTTTCTCAACAGATTTTCAAAAACAAAATTGAACTGTCCGTTTTGTACAATATAATCACCATAAAGAAAAAATTCTCCGATTGAGTTAGCGCTCATCCGAAGGTTACCAGCGCCTCTCGCAGTCAGATCGCCCATATTGTATGGCATGAAAATCTTCACATTCGCATCCGGTGTTACATTGGTCGCGAGGTTTATTTCAAATTCCTGACCACTTTGAACAGGTGCCAGATTGATGGGTGTATCATTTTCTTCACCTTTTGGTTTGACAAAAACAACATAATCATTTTCGCTTACAGATGCACTCATACTGATAGGGATATACATATAAGTCCCTCTTTTGGTTGTGCCGGAAACACTTATACCTATATCGTCAATTGATCCTCTGATTCCAACATCTCCGGTAACAATCGCTGATCCGTAAAAGAGATCATTCATTGTCTGGTTGGTATTCATCGCCAAAAAATCATTTGCCTTCACATCGATATCGAATCTGAAATTTGACAGATAATCGTGTTTAATTGTACCACTTGCAATGGCTTTATTGCCAATTGTATCGTAAAGGACAACATTATCGATGGCTATTTCGGTTGGAGTGACAACAAAATCATGCTGAACCGAATAAAATGTATTTAAATAATCAATCAGGAAAGCGGTGCGCATTAAACTAAGGTTTCCTGAAAGTTCCGGTTTGCCAAGTGAGCCTTTCAATTTAAATTCGCCTGAGGCCAATCCTTCAATCCGGCTCACGACATCTACCAGGAATGGTTTCAATGTTCTCAATCTGAAATTTTCGAGTGAAAGATCAAAATTCAGATTATCCTTTTTCCTTTTCGGATAATAGAAACCGCTGAAATTTAACATTCTGCTTGTCCTGACATTCCCGACATTGATAATTTGTGCATTCAAATAAACGGATTCATCTGCATTATTCCAACTACTGATAATACGAGCCTCTCCAAGCTTTTCGTCATTCAGAGCAAGGTTCTGCAAATGAAGATTTGAGAAAAAGGCAGGTTGATTTGTAAGATTTGCCAATTGCATATCTCCTGAAATAATACCATCAATATTAAATCCGTAACCTTTGGTCACGACATCAAAATTCGAAATATTCCATTCTGTAAAAAACACATTAAGTGAATCCATTGTGTTCAGGGGTAGTCTTCCATCGATTTTAATCGCCTGCTTACCCATCGATACCTCAAGATTCTCGATTAAAGTAAAGTCTTTATTAAACACAACTTTGTTTGTCGTATTGATTACCCAAAGTGAATCATTTATCAGTAATTCAGATTCTGTAATTCTTAATTGGTTTCCTGCAATTGAATCGAGCAGCAGTTGTGCTTTGATATTACCCTTGTTTCTTGTTTTTTCGAGATAATCCTTCCATTCCAATCCAAACACAATCGCATTATTCTCAAATGTGGCAATAAGTTTCGGCCTTTCAATGCTCAGCACAGTTGTATCAACAGTTGTTTTATCCCTCAGGATAATACTCGCCAGACCGAGTTGTACAGTTGCTTTTTGCCTGTCGGATTTTGTATTTACAATAAAGTTATTCAGTTTGATCCCACTCACTTCAACAGAATCAGATTTGAAAGTAGTATTAAGAATCTGTGCAGAAGTTGTAAAAACACCACTAAATGCACTTCCAGGAGCAACTATTATAGAAGGCATAAATAAACGGCTAAGTGTCTCGGTGTTTTTAAAACGAAAATCGATAAAGAAATCCTGATTAACCATTGTCTTTTCTGAAGGAACCAAAACCTTAAAATTGACATAATCAGCAAGATATTGCTTGAACGATTCGACCAACATTGAATAATTTACGATACCACCCAATTCAAAATCAAAAAAATCAGATCTCACTGTGAGTTTACGATTAAAAAGCGAATCATTGGTTGTAATCAGTTTAAAATGTTCCATCCTGTAATTGCCCCTGCTGTCGACAAACTCAGTACTGTCAATGATAACGCCACCCTCAATATCATTCACTTTCAAACCTGTAAAATTAACTTCAATATTGGATGACAACTTCATCAACGAGTCAGATTCCATAAGGTTTAGTTTAAAAAGATCGGCATCCCGTATCTTCACTTTGAAATCAAAATCGGGTAGTTTTTCAGTGAAATCAACAGATCCAAGAAAATCAAGTTTAATTTTCTCATCATCAATCTTCACTTTACCATTAAACGCTTTACCTGTCATATCTGCTGATAAATCAATGTCATTAAATGTATTCCCCAACACTTCTAATGAACCCACTTTCCCATTTAGATTCAGGTTAACTGATTCGGCAGACAATCCTGATCCTTCGATAAAAACATTCATATCTAATTTTCCAATGCCACTCTTTTCTCCAATCAATTTAGCCAGATCAAACTGATTTGTTTGCAATTTACCTTTGTAAGTTACCGGACCATCGCTGGTATCTGCATTCATTTCAATATCGGTAAAAGCGGAACCGATATCGGTTTGAATACTTGCCTGCGCTGTAAAATTGTTGTAATAACCATTGAAATTACCATTCAGTCTGGCTAGTCCCAGCACTGCCAATGCTTCAGGCAAAGGAATAAACCGCATTTCTCCAGG
>CAJBPB010000037.1 GCA_903957365.1 uncultured Bacteroidota bacterium | reverse complement strand
GCTAATCCGGTTATTCCGGGTTTTACGGTGTGCCTTAACATAAAGTGTTTAACAATTTTCCTGTATTGTTCAGTGTGCACTAACATATGCGGACGAGGGCCGATTACTGACATATTTCCAATAAAAACATTGAAAAATTGTGGTAATTCATCCAGGCTTGTTTTTCGTAAAAAATGGCCAGTTTTCGTGATTCGATTCTCAGTTATGCCTGACTTTTCTTCATCTGAACCGATTAACATTGATCTGAATTTATAAATATTAAATATTTTTCCTTTGATTGAAGTGCGTTTTTGATAAAAAAATACGTTTTCATGATCAGTCAATAATGCAACTAGAAAAAGTAAAGGTGTTAACCAACTCAAAACAAATAAGATCATTATTGATGAGACAATCAGGTCGAAAATGCGCTTGAGAAGTTGGTTATACCAATAACTGAGTGGTCCGGGATGGATTTCAATAACAGGGACATTACCATAATTTGTAAGTTCTGTTTTTTTATTAGTGAAAGTTCCCAGATCTGGTACTATTCTGATTTTCATTGGAAAATTTGATAGGATTTCAGTAATTTCGGATAATCTCTCTTTTGGAATTGAATCAGGTGACAGATATACCTCATCGATGTTGTTGTCTTGAATGATTTTATCCAAATCATTCCAGTTTCCCAGAATCTGTTTATCCTTATCAGCATTTTCATCAATAAAGCCTAAACATTTATAACCATGCCAGATATTGTTTTGAAAGTATCTGAAAAGTTCACTTGATTTAGGATTATAACCCAATAAGATCACTGAACGATAGTTGAATCCTTTTTTTCGATAAAACAGAAATGAGTAATAAAGGGTATATTTCCAAAGAATAAGCAAAATGAAAAAAATAGGAAATAAAAATTTAATAAAATCCCTGGGATAGTAAGAAAGTTCAAACAGTTGAAAGAACATTAAAAAAAGGAAAAAGTAGAAAATTATGATTTTGAGATAAGTAAAAAGTATCGCCTTTTTTTGCGTGTTACGACCAATCTGATAGGCACCGAAAATAACAATCAGGATGAACCATACAATATTTAAATAAAGGTAAAATAGGATATGTTTAGGTCCAAATATTTGATAATCAGATTCAAGCCAAAATCCAAAGACAAACATAATGTTAAGCAAAAGATAATCTCCTGAAAGTGAAGCTAATGGGATATATTTTGAATAACGCAGTGCCAATGGTATAATTTTTTAGGATAAATTGTCAATTACTGTTTAATTTCTATATTTTTCAAAATAATACGATTGAAAAATTGGACATATTGTTCGATGATCAATTCCCAATTATAATAATTTTCAATTCTGGCAATATTATGGATAGTTTTTTGATCCCAGAAAGATTTCGATAGGTCAAAATCAATTATTTGAGTCAATGATGCAATATTTTCAAAATACAAGGCATCTTCTGTTAAAATCGATTCGTTGAACGGGTTTTTATGGGCACAAATCCGGGCTGAGGCTGCCATTGCTTCAAGTAATGATGGATTGGTTCCTCCCCCTGAATGTCCATGAAAATAGAGTGCTGCATGATAACGGAGTTGGTTTAACTGTGTTTTGTCAAAAATGCTCCCAAGGAAGCGAATTTTTGATGAGGCATATTTTTTAACCAGATATTTTCCGAATTTATTTGAAGGATCGCCGACAATAATTAATGGGAAATCAGATCTTGAATTGAGTACGGCCTGAATTATTTCTTCTGTTTTATTGTCATGTTGTAATCTTGCGATTACGAGATAATATTCAAATGGTTTTAGATTAAATTTGTTGATTTCCTGTATATCCGGCGTTGAGAATCTCATAGCACCATAGCTTATATAATGTGCATTTACATGATAGATTTTAAAAAGATAATCCTTTAATACTGTGGAGTCCGCTATTAAAAAATGACTTGATTTTATTACCTTCTTCTCAGAATAAAGCAAAAATTTGCGAACCCACGCATTGTACTTGTTTCTTTGCCATTCAAGTCCGTCCATATTTGTGACAAGTATAACTTTTGACGGCAGCAACTGTTGCCAGATTGCGCTGCTGGTGTATCCGAGTTGATAAATAAGATCAAATGAGCGCTTGCGGCAGTCCATGATACAATTAAAATCATAAATAAATTGTCCGGACGTTCCCAAAAATGATTCCGGATCAAAACAATGAATCAGATGAACACCACTGTAGGAAGGGTTCTGATAAGGATGATCATGAGGACAATAAACGTAAACTTCAAAACCATTTTTAACAAGGCCAACAGACAGATATTCAGCAAATTGCTCGAAACCACCGTAATTATTTGGGATTCCTCGTGAGCCTATAATACCTATTCGCATGGATTTTTTAATGATTATTCAAGATTTTCACAACAAATTTAACAAAAACGTTTATTTTTGGAAGATAAACATTTGATTATTTAAGATAAATATGTGTTTATTATAGGGTTGCTTGCCTTACTTTAGAATTATATTGAATTGTCTGCGTGCAAAAATGAATTCGTTTTTGTACGAAACTACATGGTATTATGTCAAAACCGATTGTTAAACAAAGAAAAAAAAGACCCGAAAAGGGTGAATCTTATACAAAGAATTATTCTATCCTTCTCTTTTTTGGGTTTACGATAATCCTCCTTCCGTTGATTTATTTGAAGCAAACTTTAGATCCGGTACTAATGCCTCAACTTTTCGCTGCAGGACTTTTTTTATTCCTTTTTTGGATTTATTATCATGTTTTTTTTAGAAGAAATTCATTTGGAATTGTCAGTTTTAAACCTGTAATTATATGGCTGGCTATAGGTTACCTTTTAACAATCATTATCAGTGCATTTTTTGCTATTAATACGAAGGAAAGTCTTTTTGATATTTCAAAAACGCTTGTTTTCATTGGCATGATTTTTCTATCATTGGATTTATTAAAAGAATCGATTCAAAGTCTTAAAACAATATCAATTTTCTTTTTAATCTCGGTGTCCATTGCATTGATCATTGGTTTTCAACAGTATATGAAAGATGTGTTTCCTGATCCAAACCGATTACTTGATGATGGCCGTTCTGTGATTTATCTGGTTGATGGATTAATGGCACATAAAAATCTTTATTCTTCTTCTTTATTTATGAGTCTGCCATTGTTGATATTTGGTTTTTTTCAATCCACTAAAACCATGCGGTTTATTTTCGGACTTGTCATTTCCCTTACTTTTTTCATGATTTTTTTGTTAAGTACAAGGGCTGTATGGTTGGGAGTATTTGTTGCGGCTGGTTTAACTGGCATTTTGATGGTTTTATTTGCAAAACAGTTTGGGATATCCCCGAGAATCAGAAAAGGGATTCTCATTTCTATGGCTGCTCTGATGGTTTCCGGACTTATATTGGTTGTAAGTATTGATTCAACTGAAAATTATTCCCCTGTTGAACGGTTAAAAAGTATTGTCAGCCCTAAAGATGTCAATAATATTTTTCGTTTGCAGGTATGGGAAATAACGATGGATATCATCAAAAAGAATCCTTTTGTTGGGGTAGGGGCAGGTAACTGGAAGTTGATCGCCCCCAATTTCTATCATAACTTCAATTTTACCGTTAAACAGTTAAATTGGATCAGCCCACATAATGATTTATTGTGGGTTTGGGCCGAAAAGGGATTATTGGGATTTGCCTTTTTTATAGGTGTATTCGCGGTTACTTTGTATTATTTACTGACAGTTTTAAAACGAACCTCCAATAGTAGTTACAGATTATTAGCCTTGTTGCTGATTGGAGGATTTGCTGGCTACCTGGTCATTTCGTTTTTTGATTTTCCTCTTGATCGAATCGTTCATCAGGTTTGGCTTGCTATCTGGATAGCCATTTCGACCATACTTTATCTTCAATTAACACCACATCAGCAAACAGGAAAATTTAGTTTTTATTGGACAATTCCCATTTCAGTATTGTTGATATTTCCATTTATTTATGGATTTTCTGCTTCTAAATTGGAAATATATGTCGAAAAGGCACGTAAGGCTCAGTTCAGAAATGATTGGACTGGAATGCTGGAGATGGCAAAAAAAATACCGACAACTTTCAGAAATCTAGATGCTGAAGCGATGCCGGTATATTATTATCAGGGTTTGGCTTATGAAAAAGCCGGTCAGTTCGAAAAAGCAAAAACAAATTATCTTCTTGCCTTGCACGATCACCCTACAAAGGTGCAGGTTTTAAATAATCTGGGTCTTATGTATTTTAACTTGAAACAATATGAAGAGGCTAAACAGTATTTTGAGAGAGCACTGGAAATTCTTCCTGATTTTTTCGAAACATTGGTCAATTTGTCGGCTACCTTTATTATTTTAGAGGATTATGAAAAAAGTTTGGAATACCTGAACAAAATACCAAAGAATCTCTGGGATGATCGTTTCTATAAAAGGGCAGAATACTTGGAACAGAAGATTAGGCAGAAGTCCAGCCAGAAATAAATGGTGCATTTACAAACTAAAAGCATGATTCAGATCGTTTCGACACGTGATTTTTTCAGGATTGCTGTTTGTATCTGCCAGGATTAATCCGGATGCAATGAGTCCGGATGCGAAAACCCGCTCCATTGCATGTGCCATGGTTCCATCCAGTTGTTTGTCTTCTGTTTCAAACTGAGATTCGGCTAAACCAAGTGCCATGACTGGAAGCAGTGCTTCCTTTATTATATAAAACATGGTTCCTGCGGTGAAATGGAGATCTTGTAATTGCTCCTACTTCAATCCCATTTCCAAACATAGTGAAAGAACCTTCTGCGCATTACCACCGTAGTATAATGCTATAGGCAAAATATGCCCCGATGGAACAATCATACCAATCTCCTGATGTTGGTTGAATGTTTGGATTACTTTTCCAATGCAGTCTTTCCCAATAATCTTGTTGAAAAGATCGTCTTTCCACAAATCTCTTTTTTTTAAATGATTAGAACGCTTGGTGTGAATTTTAAGAATCAATTCATAACCTTCATCAAAAACGTATTGCAGAATCTTGAGAAAAGGCAATACATCACGTCCACGGT
>CAJBPB010000036.1 GCA_903957365.1 uncultured Bacteroidota bacterium | reverse complement strand
TGAAGCCGATGATATACAAGGATATATTGGACCAGGACATGTGAGAACAATTACTGGTTCACATATTTTTGATTTTATTCCACAGAAATATGGTTTGGGTGTTGTAATCAGTGGTTTTGAACCACTTGATCTGATGCAATCAATCTATATGCTTGTAAATCAATTTGAAACCAACAAACCAAAAGTTGAAATTCAGTATTCAAGGGCAGTGAAGCCTGAAGGAAATTTCAAAGCACAGGAAATGCTGACGGAAGTTTTTGAGTTTCGTGATGATTGGTGGCGTGGATTGGGAATTTTGCAAAACAGTGGACTTGGTATCAACGAAAAATATGCAGCTTTTGATGCTGAAAAACTTTACAATGTTACAGTAGAACCACTTAAGGAGGACAAAGGTTGTATTTGTGGTGTCATTCTAAAAGGCACAGCCAAACCGTCAGACTGTAAACTATTCGGGAAAGCCTGTACTCCTGCCGAACCGGTCGGAGCATGCATGGTTTCCAATGAAGGCGCTTGTGCCGCATACTTTAAATATAGCATGGAGTAAACAGATGAAAACAAAAGATACTGTGCTGTTAGGTCATGGCAGTGGTGGCAGATTATCGCATGATCTAATCAACAATCTGTTTGTCAGATACTTTCGAAACGATATCTTACTCATTCAGGGAGACTCTGCCGTACTTCCTTCATTGAAAGGGAGTATTTGTTTTACTACTGATTCATTTGTTGTTGATCCGGTTTTTTTTCCTGGAGGTAACATTGGAAAACTTGCAGTTGCAGGAACAGTAAATGATCTGGCTGTTTCAGGAGCAAGACCTGAATATCTGAGTGCGGCATTCATTCTGGAAGAGGGTTTTCCCTTTTCAGATCTGGAAAAGATTGTGCAGACTATGGCCGAAGAAGCTATAAAAGCAGGTGTCTTTATTGTCACCGGTGATACCAAAGTAGTCGAACGGGGCAAATGTGATAAATTATTCATCAATACCAGCGGGGTTGGGTCACTCCTACCCGGTTCACAAGGCATTGTAACAGGTGAAAATATTAAGATTGGAGATAAAATTATTGTCAATGGTTTTATTGGAGATCATGGTATGGCAGTGATTAGTGCGCGAAACAATCTTCAGATTAATAGTCCGGTTGAATCTGATTGTGCCTGTCTCAATGGATTAATATCCGATGTTTTAAAGCATAAATCAGCAATAAGATTTATGCGCGATGCAACACGTGGTGGACTTGGAACCGTACTAGCCGAAATGTGCCAGCATAAATCATTTGGAATCAATCTTTTGGAAGACGAAGTTCCTGTTCGTGAAAATGTACGCGGTATGTGCGAATTACTTGGCTTTGATCCTTTATACGTTGCCAATGAAGGCAAAGTGGTCATGGTCGTTAACAAAACAAGTGCTGATAAGGTCCTTTCAGTTATTAAACAACATCCTCTGGGAAAAGATGCTGCTATCATTGGTGAAATTGTTGAACAACATCCTGGCAAAACCTGGTTAATGACATCCATCGGCGGAAAAAGGATTGTAGATATGCAGGCTGGAGAACAATTACCAAGAATTTGTTAACACTTAAAAGATCTGATGTTTGTGTCATATAACACCAAATATTTCAATAAAGAATGAAAAAAATCGCAATATTTGACATTGCATTCATTGCTATCACAGCAGGTCTCTTATCAATCATTCACTATCTTGGATTTCAGGAACTACTTTCGACCTATGCTTTCATCGTGGCTATGACAGCATATTTTATTGGAAAATATTTCGGGAAAACAGGATCGATTCGAAACCAAAATAAGTAGAGTCTTAATTCTTTCAAATGATTATACACTAATAATCAATCACTTTCATCAATATTACAGGTAATTAAAAGCCATATTCATAATAGAATTTTGACATTTCATCAGCCACATCTTTAAATACAATATGGTGATTTGTACATCCATTTCTTGAACAAATCCTTACTATTCCGCCTGCACGAATAACAAAGGAAACCATCGGAGCTTCGCATTCCTCGCATTTTTCATTACTCGATAAATCTTTGTTACAATTTGGACAAAACATATCAACAACCTCACCCTCTTCAACATGAATGTCCATTTTTTTCAAAATACATCCATAAACTGAACATAAGTGGAGAATTCCCCTGTCTTCTGTCGTCTGTATGTTAATTTTAACACTTGGCTTATTTCCTAACATCAAATCATTGTCCATGAGCGATTTGCCACAGAGAGGGCATTTAATAAAAAGAGAAATTTCCTTTTTGTCCATGACTTGTTCTTTTTAATTGTAAAAAATTCAGTTAATAATAATCCGTAGAGTAAATGTACGACATCGGAAAAATAAAATCAAGGAATTAATTCTGATAATCCGGTATAAAAATATTTGCAGGAAAGATTTGATTTTTTGTACCTTTACAACTGATTTTAAGTAGAATACATTATGAAAACAATTGCATCTTCATTCAGCTATCTTGTAATTGCAGTGCTTGTTATAACTTCTTTCAACGCCTGTAATGACCGTGTTTATGAAAAAGTAACTTATACTGCCAACTTACCGGTGTATATGGACTTCGACACTTTTCGTAAAAGTGTGATCAAAACCAATGGCAGGGCACTCGAAAATCCAGGAAAGATTTATTTTAAAGACAATTATCTGTTTATCAATGAGATTAACGAAGGAATTCATGTTATCGACAATGCGAATCCATCATCCCCTGTTGATATTGCTTTCATTGAGGTCCCGGGAAATATGGACATGGCAATCCGAAATAATATCTTACTGGCAGACAGTTACATCGATCTCGTTGCTATTGATATCAGCGATCCTTTGAATCCTGTTGAGGTTGACAGAATACAAAATGCTTTTCCAAATGTGTTGCCTGTGCTTGATTATTCCTTCCCTGTATATGGCCTTGATTTCACAAAAGGTGTAATAACAGGTTGGGAAACCAAAGAAATTACTGAGTTAATTGAAAAAGGAAGCAATTACGGAAAGGACATGGTTGTTTTTGATGGTTTAGGTGCACCAAGTATTGGTTCTTCAGAAGTTTCCATTAGTACTGGAAGCACTGGTGTAAGTGGATCAATGGCAAGATTTACTGTTAATGACGACTATTTATATGCTGTTCAAAACAGTAGCATGAAAGTCTTTAACATAAGCAGTACTCCGGGTATTACAACTGGTCAGGACGTAATGCTTGACAGGATGGTGGAAACAATTTTTCCGTATGACAATAAATTGTTCCTTGGAACAACTACAGGTATGGTTGTTTATGACCTTACATCTCCGGCCACACCAACCTATTTGTCTTCATTTAATCATATCAACTCGTGTGATCCGGTTGTTATTGAAGGCAACTATGCCTACGTTACTCTTCGTGCGGGAACAGAGTGCAATGGTTTCACCAATCAATTGGATGTCGTGGATATATCATCAATCACAAATCCATTTTTGGTAAAATCCTATCCTATGTTTAATCCACATGGACTTGGAATTGACAATCATATTCTTTTTATCTGCGATGGTGATGCCGGATTAAAAGTGTATGATGCGACAGATCCTCAGGAAATTACTCAAAATCAAATTGCTCATTTTCAAGATATTAAAACATTTGATGTAATACCTGTTAACGGTTTACTTATGTTGATTGGTTCTGATGGTTTATATCAATACGATTACTCAAATCTGGATAGTCTTGTATTAATCAGTCAGATTCCGGTGGCAATGCCTTAATGATATGAAATATAAAATAACATCAAATCTTACAAGATACCTCCTTGCATTTTCGATCATTTTTGGAATTTCATCTTTGAAACAGATATCTGCGCAAAAAAATCTGACAGATAAGGTGTTTTTAAAGAATGGAACTATTCTAAAGGGAAGAATCGTACAAACTGACTCGGCAAAAGGAGTAAGAATCAACAATGAATGTGGTAGTTATCTCTTTCATTTCAAGGAAATTGACAGTCTGAAATTCAACTTTCACGAAAATCCTTTTGCATTAAAAACTAAAGGATTTTATAATTTAACCTCCGTAGGAATGCTGTTTGGCGAAGGTGAAGATGGTTATCTGCCCTACCCTTCTCTTACTTCTGTAAACGGTTATCAGTTTAACAATCACTGGTTTACTGGCATTGGAATTGGCTTTGAACACTACCAATGGAGTGTTTTACCTTTATTTGCACAAGCTACATATTATTTTAAAGAGGATCATTTTACGCCTTATGTTGCATTAAAAGTTGGATATACTCTGCCATTATCAAATAACCAAAGCGAAGATTATGATGAGCCTGAAAAAACTTATGGTGGCATAGCAACCAATCCGGAAATAGGTATAAGAATTGCCATGGGTGAGAAAAACGCCTTTGTGTGTTCACTTGGCTACCATTATCAAAAACTATCTTACGAAGAAGGCTACTACGATTATTATTACGGTTCAAACTATCAGAGCCGAATTTATACGCATTTTAATCGTATTTCATTCAGGCTCGGATTTATATTCAGATAATCAGATCTTTAAAATTCAACCATTATCCCGATTGTGGGCAATACCGTTCCTGAAGTACTCGGAATGGGTTTTAAAACATAATTATACCCATTGTTCACTTTTATAGGGACTCCATTTGCATCCGTCTGCTGAATATATTCATCCTGGAAAGTAGCAACTGAATTAAACAGATTCTGTACATCAAGATAAACCATAAACGACCACTGGTCAAAGAAATACTTTTTGTCAACCCGGATATCAAGTTGATGATAAGGGTCGAGACGCATATTATTCAATTGATTATAATCCAGATATGCCCTGCCTTGTGCATCCCAGGCTTCGACAATAGAAGATTTTTCAAGATCATAAGGTGTATAAGGTAAACCACCATCATATCTCCATTTCAAACCTACAATCCAATTTTTCTTGAAACTCTTGGTAGCTGTGACCACAAAAATATTTCTAAAATCCCAACTCGACGGAATTAAAACTCCTGTTTTATCTTCAAATTCACTACGCACAAATGTATATGAAGCGATCAGATTGAAACCCGATTTGAGTTTGGTACGGTTTAACAATTCAAATCCGTATGCTTTGCCCTCGTTGCTCGATACAACCTCCTCGGCACCAAGCACACCAAAATCAGCGCCTTTATTGGCAAGACTAATTGAATCTGTCACTGAAAACGGGTAATGGTCATATTGTTTCATAAACCCTTCAACTGAAAAGAAAATATCTTCACGCGGAATAAACTGTAAACCAGCAATATAATGATTCGCACCAATATATTTGAGTTCATTGTCCTTATTAACCAGAACTCCATCGCTGTTTCTATATCCGAGCGCTGTGTAACCTGGAAGCTGATAGTATCTTCCGATATTACCAGTCACTGCCCATTTTTCAGTCAGCACATAAGATGCTGACAATCTGGGTGAAAGCTGTTGTAATGGATTTTGCATCGATTTGCTGTAAGTATTGAAATCGGTTCGCAAACCCGCTGACAAATTCAACCGTTCTTTTAAAAAATTCTTACTAAGCTGAGCCGACGCACTGAATTTAAACAGATCAAGATTTGACTTATAGTTTATTGTAGTCAATTGATTTTGAATAAAAACCTGCTGCTTTGTTTCATTGAAATACTTCGCATATTCAACTCCGCCCATATAAACGAATTTATAATCACCGTAACGAATGTTGTTTTCAAATCTGATCTTGTTTTCAATTTCCTGTGAGTTATAGTCAAGTGTTTTTGCCAGATTTTCATCATTATTCGGAAATTTATAGGCTACATTACTCAGCATATTTCGGCTAACAACCAATGTTTGGAAACTTTTTTCCTTATAATGCCGGTAAACTCCGCCAAATGCATAACTCCATTGCTCATTTACAGGAAGATAATTTAAAATATACTGTTGTTCCTCAGTAGGGTTTTCGATTCCGGTATTCAGTTTAAACTTATCAAATGAACCGATGCTAACAATAGTAAGTTCGTTCTTTTTATCGAACCGTGTTTTCCATTTGAACTGATAGTCATTAAAAGTGGGTAAAAAGGGTAATCCGATTACATCAAACAGAAACTGAAGATAAGACCGACGGGCAGAAAAAATGAAACTCGATTTCTCTCCTGCAGGGCCATCTGCAGTCAAACTGACTTCTGAAGCACCCAGACTGGCTCGAAATTTCACTCTTTCCTTGTTTCCTTCACGCTGAGTAAATTCAAAAATACCACTTAAAGCATTTCCTCTGTTTGCCGGAAATGCCCCTGAATAATAATCAACCGAACTGATAAAGTCAGCATTCAATATTCCAACAGCACCACCAGATGATCCTTGTGTGGCAAAATGGTTGATGTTTGGAATCTGAATCCCATCGAGAAAAAAGGAAGATTCACTGGGTCCACCCCCACGGATAATGATATCATTGCGGAATGATACACCCGATCCTACACCCGGAAGTGACTGAATAACACGTGAAATATCCCGGTTACTTCCCGGACTGGTTTCGATTTCAGATAATCCTAGTTTTTGCAACGATAACGGACTTTCTTCCGTCCTTTGAAAAGGATTGGCAACAACCTCCACTTCTTCCAGACTAATACCTGAGCCTTCCATCGGAATATCGACATATTCAACCTTTGCGTTGCTGATCATTATTTCTGGCGATTTGGCATTGCGATATCCCACATAAGTGGCTTCAAGAACCACAAACCCCGGCTTCAGTCCTGTGATAATAAATCGTCCATCAAGATCGGTGGTAGCACCAATCTGGGTACCTTTCACAATCACATTGGCAAAAGGCAGTGGCTCGTTGTTTCTTTGATCAAAAACACGGCCCGAAATCTGACCATTTTGCGCGAAAACTGAGGAAACTAATAAGATAAACAGGATAACGGAAAGGAAATATTTCGAAAAATTCATAATTATTGTTTTTTTATTTTACTTGAAGAATGATTGAATCAAAAATATTGGTTGCAGTGGTCATGGTTGAAATATCAGTATATAGTAATCCATCCTTACCCGAATAATGGCCATGCCCGATAGGATTCAAATAGTATGGACCTGAGTTTTCGGAAGATTTTACTGTAACACTATAAATAAATGAAGGTTGGGCAGATGTTTTATAATCTTTTTCATCAGGAAATTTAGCATTGGTCCAGTATTGATTCCAGTCCCAGGGTTGATTTACCTCAACAATGACCTTATAAACGTCAGGAAGTTCTGTTGAAGCATTCAATTTGAAAGAACCTTTGGGCGTTGCACCAGTATATGCGTCAGGAACTGGCTGTTTAGGGCTTGGAACAATTTCCTGATCAGGATATATGTTTTCACGTTTATGGAACCAATACGGCAATGCTGCCGGACGGTTTGAAGGTCCTGGCACTGTCAGCCAGGTTCCATCACCTGCGTCACCACGATTATAATAACCAGTTGCTACCGCATTGGTAACAAAAAGTGTTTTAATGAGATTTCCATTCACATCTTCAACCCAAACTGCAAAAGAAGGATGATTGTGGGATTCCCCTTTTATAAAATCAATTGTCAATACAGGGCCACCTTCAATAAATGATTTTGAAATAACAACCGGCTCTTCTGTTTGTTTAATTCCTTTAGAATCTTGTACTTTACATGAGAACAATGTTAAAAATAATGCCATGCTGGTCATTGTAAGTAAAAATTTTGTTTTCATTATTTTGGCTTTTCTGTTAAAATTACTAACTTTTAACAAGATAACTCAAAAATGGTTCAGAAATACACAAAAAAAAATCCCCCGAAGATTCCGGAGGATTTTAATAATACATTTTTTTCTATTGTTGCAGCATTACCGGCATAATAAGCATCAACAAATCTTCATCGGCATTATCAACCACAGACGGCATCAGAAGACCAGCACGATTAGGTGCTGACATTTCAAGGCGGATTTCCTCCACATGCACATTTGAAAGCATCTCCTGAAAAAAGCGGGAGTTAAAACCAATCTCCATATCGTCACCTTCATAGTTGCAACTCAGGCGCTCTTTTGCTTCGTTCGAATATTCAAGATCCTCGGCTGAGATATTCAATTCCTGTCCATTCAAACGAAAACGTACCTGAGGATTTGCTTTGTTGGTGAAAATTGAAGCACGACGGATAGCATTCAACAAGGCTACACGATCGATCGTGAGTCTGTTCGGGTTGGTAGTCGGAATAACAGCTTCATAATTTGGGTAACGACCTTCGATTAACCGACATATTAACAATACATTATTGTGTTCAAAAGAAGCATTTGTCTGGTTAAACTGAACCTTTACTTTTCCACTGGTATCACCAGCAAGAATATTTTTTAGTTGTGTGATGGGTTTTTTCGGTAAAACAAAGGAAGCCTGTTTCTCCGATTTTACATCGAACCGACGATAACGAACCAGTTTATGGGCATCAGTTGCAACGAATGTGGTATAATTTTCATTTAATTCGCATAAAACGCCTGACATTATAGGTCGTATCGGATCATTGCCAGCTGCAAAAACTGTTTTTTCAATCGCACTCACCAATAATTCCGGATCTAATTCTATTTCTGAAGGGTCGGTAATAACGGGTACTGAAGGAAACTCTTCGCCTGAATAACCAACAAGTTTATATCGTCCTTCACCTCCAAACAACTCGATTGCAAACGTATTTGTATCAATCGATAAGGTTATTGGAATATCAGGAAATGTTTTCAACGTTTCGAGCAAAATGCGGGCTGGAATTGCAACATCGCCTGAACCTTCGATCAAATCGGGTTTCACATTGATCAACATGGTCGTTTCGAGGTCAGAGGCTACAATCTGAATGCCTCCATCACCGATACGAAACAAAAAGTTATTGAGAATCTCAAGTTGATTTGATGAACTTAATACACCACTAAGTGATTGAAGACCACGTAACAGACTCAAACTGGAAATAATGAATTTCATAAATAAAGTATTATTTGTGTGTGTAAAATTAACAAATATGTAAATAACAATTTGTCATATCTTCAACTTTCATTCATTTTTTATTAACACTAAATCAGCTCTTTTTCCTGAAGCTGATTTTCGACTCTTTTCCCTTTAACAAACGTACAATATTCTTACGGTGTGTGATAGGGATAAAGATTGCCACACCTACAGCCAAACCTGAATAAATAACATTTGGTGAATGAAAGACGAAAATAACCAGAAATGGAAAACAAATGGATGCAATCACACTGCCTAAGGAAACATAACGAGTCAATGTTAAAATGATTGCAAAGATCAGAACAACTGTACCGGCAGCAGCAGGAAACAACCCGATACCAACACCAAGCAGTGTAGCAACACCTTTTCCTCCTTTAAATCCGGCAAACAAGGGAAAAGTATGACCAAGCACCACAGCCGCCGCTGATGCGAGAACCAGATAGGCTGAAAGTGGCTCGTCTGAAAAAAGAGCTGCAATAACAGGTGCAAGTGCTACGGCGGCATAACCTTTTAAAACATCAATTACTAAAACGGGTATGCCAGCTTTCAATCCTAATACACGGATTGTATTGGTTGCTCCTGCATTCCCTGATCCTTCCCTGCGCACATCAACATTGTAAAACCGCTTACCCACCCAAACCGCGGTTGGTATCGATCCTAAAAAATACGCAACCATTACAGGTGCCAAATAAAGTAAAATCGTATTTATCATCATTATCTATTCAATTTGAGGTTGCATTCTTCTTAAAAACTCAATGGCCTTACGGCGGGTTGAAATTACAAATTCATATTGATTGCCGGTTTCTTTGTCAACTTTTATTCTCTTTTCCTGTTTTATTGACATCAATGCATCATTAAACGCAGCTGATGATGAAATTGCCTGTAAAACTCCACTTTTATATTCGAAATAAAACCACTGCTGGGATGTAGGTTGCAGATAAATTTTGAAACTTCCCATATTATTTCCATCTTCTAATTCGACATAACCATTAACGAATTTATTCACTGAAACATCGTAAAGGTTACTGATTCCAATTGGTCCCCGTGAAATGAATGAATTAGTTTCTTTGTCAAAAACAAGATCAACTTCACTTATTACAATCGAATTTTGCAATTCGTCTGGCAATTTTCGCGGAAAACCATAAAGTGCAACGTCACTTATTAGCTTACTGTTGTCATCGGTATTAAGCATTTGGGTAACAGCATTTAAATAGTTACCCTCACTCAAATTCACACCTTTCAGATTGGCAGCATTTATACTGTCACTCATTACGGACATCACATTCTTATCAAAATTGAAATTAATCGAAATGAAGAGATTAACAGAAGTTGAATCAGGGATCATTTGATAATTATACTCTCCAAAAGTTTGTATATCAACAAATTGCATTTTTCCAAAATTCAATTTTCCCAATCCATTAATATTGCATCGATCCGTTTTTAATGTCAGTAAATGCTTATCAAATTCATTGTTAAATCCGTCGATCACAAATGAATTCGTATTGTTATTGAAATACAGAATGCCTTTTTGCTCTAAAACCGCCTTGTCAGTTAATGATCTTGGATATTGCAAAAAACCTGCATAATATGAATCGGAAGAACCACTTCTGTAAAAGCCATTTTGAAGCGTATTTCCTTGCATATCAATAAGTTTTGATATCGGTATTTTAACATTTAAAACATCAATCACCGCATCAAAACTTATAAATGGTTGCATACCAACACTACAATTTTCGTTTATTCTGAATCCTCCCGAATATTGTAAATCTTTTCGTTTTGAAACCATCTCGATCTTTCCAAACATTTCGAAATATTGCCCTAAAACAACAGGTTGATTTTCGAATATTTCAGCAATAGCAATAGTTTGACCGGTTGTATCAACTGTTATGTTTTGAAACTTAATTTCCTGAACAAACTGTTTATCATCAACCAGTTTATAACTGCCTGAAGCAATGTATTTTTTACGACTGTCAATGGTAACAAAAGCATCTGTTATGCGGTGAAAACGATTTACAAGATCTGTAATGATTGTTGCAGATTCAAGTGTGCTCATTTTTGCACCCTTCTCAATTGTCACTAAACCATCATTTGGAAAAATTGCAGCATCAGCCACTCTTATTATTTTCACATCACGTGCATTGATAGTGTAATTGATGAGGTCGTAATCTGCTTCCAGACAGAAAAAGGATAATGAATCCTGCAACGGGTGCGTTGACTCAAATTCAGAGCCTGAGAGATCAAGATCAATAATCTGATCAATATTTAAATTATCAAGATCATACCTTTTTTGAAGTTTGTTGTTATTCAGTTTCAGTTTATCCTGATCCATCAGCCAATCTGCCTCATCCAGCGTGCAGATATACTGGTTAAAGGGAAACGACATCTGGCAATCACTCCCCATGAATTTAAATCTGCCGGTTCTGGCTTTAAAATCGATGGCGGCCTGATATCCCATTGCTGCAAAAGCAATTTGTTTGCTTTCAGTCGTAAATAAATGAAAATCAGCTGTATCAGCATAAAATGATTGGCTTAAAAAACTAAAACTTTTACTAACGATCTCCGCATTTGAAAAAGCGATCTGACCATCCCCTTTCATCCCTTCAGGTGAGATAAATAAATCTCCCCGTACAATTGCATTGTTAAATGCAATATAAGGTTTAAAAAGTGTAGTGAGCTGGATAAGATTTGTATCAGCAATCCATCGGAAGGCAATCGAGTCAGCTTGTCCTTGCGGAAATTCAACCAAACTGTTTTTTTCCTTCATTGCAAACTCATTCACAAAACTTAAGACAGAATCGGGAAAAAGACTAAAAGTATCAGATTTGATTGTTGAAGTAAGATATTCAATCCGGCCATTACCAAAAAATCCCCTATTTGACAAATGAATGAAATCAAAATATTTTGCTTTTTCACCAAACATGCCATAACCTTCCGGTGTAGTAATATGATTGAAGCCCAATGAATAATCCTCCATGACAATTAACGGTTCCCTGAATACAGGGAAAATTTTAGCTGAAGAAAGATAACCTTCAAATTTTAATTCATCGGTACTGAAAGTCATCAAACTATCAATGATGAATGGGTCGACAGCATAATAAAAATCATCTTTTTTTAACAAACCATTTTGTGTTTGTTTTTTATCGAAATAAACATATGATTCTCCCTTACTTTCGAAAACCGGATAATGGCTCAGTTTCTTTAAACCCGATTTATTCGTTGGATCATCGATACTCAAAATACCAGTCAGGTTTGCCAATACATTTCTGACTTTGGTAAAGCGCTGATTATCATCGATATTTTGAATTTCTCTAGTTCTGACTAAAAATGAAATAGAATCAATAAATGCAAAATTCAATTGAAATTTGTTGTATTCAAAAGAACCTTCACAGGCATAAAATTTAAATAAGCCAGCTTGTACCACTCCTGAAAAAATAAAGTCACGATTCTTTTTCATTACAACAAAATCATCATTTGGTTGAATAACAACATTTTGGGTATCACTCAATATTATTGATGAAACACCAAAAACAGTCATGTCATTGGTTTTAAAGTCGTATCGGATATTCGGATTACGACCATTTGTTGTACTCAGAAGTTTGATGACATCATAATCTGATTTACCTGCTCTAGCAGATAATACATTGAAAAACCGATCAGTTACGGTTGCTATCCGTGTTTGAGGGTCATATACCAGAAAGCCTCTGGATGCCAGCCTGAAAAATTGCGTAAGTACCTGTTCTGAAGGTTTTTTAATATAATCGGAAAACGCATTCAGAGGAACAATATTTTTTGATCCAAATGTATTTAAATAATTACTAATCAATACCATAGGATGGTAATCATCAATTCCCTTCAGAAACTGATACTCCCGATCCGAAAAATAATTTACTGATTCAAGCCTACCTTTACTTTCAAGTGAAACACCTTCCAATTTACTGAAAGTAAGTTCTTCTTTGTCAATATCCCAGTTAAGGGCTTCAAAATACAAATCAACTTTGTGGTAAGAATCGGAAAAAGGAGCCTCACCAACACCTTCATCAGATCTGAAAAGAAGCAATATACGGTTGTTATTTGAAAACCGCATTTTTAGTTCAGGATGATAAATAGAATCGCTTTCGACCAGAAATTTAGCCTTTACCTTCTCGGAAGTTAGTTTTTCATTTCCAATAATAAAACTTGTAGATTGCAGGATAGCGACAACTTCTTTTCCTGCCCGGATATTTAAAACTGCATTTTTCGACTCAGAACCCTGCCCGTATATTAGTCCACCTTCGATTGAAATACGACCATTGAAATCAATAGATGGAAATAAATTTTCAATTTCATAATCGTCATAATAAGCGGTGAACCGCGGATATGTAGTTCGTTGGGTTGGTGTGCTGCTCATCACCTTGTCGGCAAATCGTCCTGTAAGCCTTTTCGAAAACCGGTTATTACCTTCAAAAACCACGGAATCAGCAACATATTCATAAAGATTCATATTGATTGAATAATTGCTCAATTGTACTCTGAACTCATCAGGTTTGTAACCAAAACGCCACCAATCAACTTTGCCATTCTGACCAGACCAGGCACTGTTTGTATAATTGTATATTCCTGAAGTATTTCGAATTACGGAACTATCCCGTAAACTGGCACATACAAGATCGAGTGACTCAAAACGAATCAACAAGACGCTGTCAGCATCAAAACGATATTGTGCTTTCCGTGCTGCCCAATAAACGCCGTTTTTTGATTTTAATTCTGATTTTGATAAAAATCGAACAGTGAATGTGATCAGATCATTATAGGATCTCAACGGTTTCTTCTGAACAAGATCAAAAGCGTATTCGAGCCATTTCAATGTACTGGACGCAGGCTGTTTCGAATCTGTTAAAAGTTGAATAACAGAAATATAATCAAACAAATCTGGATAAACCGGAAGTTTTTGCTGGTAAATTTTCTCAGCAATGGCCTTAATATAATCCTTCTCTTCTTTATTGAACCTTCCCTGAATCCAGGGTTCTCTCCATTTATTCATCAATACCTCGCTCTTTTCGAGATATGACTTGTTTTTTGTCTTAAGGAATAACGAATCAACCTGATCGATAAAACGCTGTGAATCGGTTGAAAAATAAGCCTCTTCCTGAGCCATCACAGGTAAATACGATTGGACCAACAGCATGACCAAGCCAATAATTACGGGTAACCGGAAAAGGCGACTCATCATAAGCAATAAATAAAATGACTTTAAATTAGAATTTCTTACTTACAAATTTAATAATCAACCAACTACGATTGCAAATCATTTGAAAACAAAGCAGCAACCCATTGATTATCTATACTATAACTTTTTAAATGTAAGCCTGAATTTTCGGCAGCCTGTTTAATCGCATCCAAATCGGAAACGTAAAACCCACTTAACATCAGACGGGAAGATTTGTTTAGCGATTTTGCATAAATATCCATATCATGAAGCAAAATATTCCGGTTGATATTTGCAAGAATCACATCAAATTTACGATCACCGATACTTTCAGCATCACCCAATTCAACCTTAATATCATTGGTATTGTTTAACTTTACATTTTCCACCGCATTATTGTATGCCCATTCATCATTGTCAATGGCAACAACTGGAGCAGCACCCATTTTACGCGCAAGTATTGCCAAAACAGCAGTACCACTTCCCATATCGAGCAACGAACAACCTTTCACATCTGCGTTGAGAAGCATTTGTATCATTTGAGCGGTTGTTTCGTGATGGGCAGTTCCAAATGACATTTTTGGCTCAATTATCAGCTCATATTCCACATCTGGTGTATCGAGGTGAAAAGGAGCTCTTATTAAACATCTGCCATCAATGATTACAGGTTCATAGTTCGATTCCCAGATCTCATTCCAGTTTTTATCTTCCAGGGGAAATGCAGAAATCAATTTTACAGATGCAAACATTGCCCCGGATAAAACATCATTAACTGCAGACTCAGTATAAATATCAACCGGGCAATACGCTTTAAACCCATCCTGATCTTCAAAAAAGCTATCGCAGCCAATGGTAGTTAACATGGCTGACAATAGCTCTTGTAAACTTTCATCACTCAACGGACTGAAAGTCAATTCAATATAAGTCATGATTTATTTAGCGGCTTTACAAATAGCCAAAAACTCCTCTGGAATCAATGAAGCGCCACCTATTAAACCACCATCTACACCTTCCTGTGCAAATATTTCATCTGCATTTTTCGAATTGCAACTTCCTCCGTATAAAATAATTGTACCATAAGCAATATCTTCCCCGTATCTTTCGGTAATCAAAGTACGGATATATTCATGCATTTCCTTTGCCTGCTCAGGCTTTGCAGTTACACCGGTTCCAATGGCCCAAACAGGTTCATAGGCAATTATGACTTTAGCAAATTCATCAGTATCTAAATGAAATAAACCATGGCGAACCTGATGACGAACCACTTCGAAATGACTGCCAGCTTCACGTTCCGGCAATGCTTCACCAACACAGAAAATAGGTACAATCTTGTGTTCAAGTGCCTGATTAACCTTGGCAGTCAACATTTTATCATCTTCATTAAAATATTTACGACGCTCGCTATGGCCAATAATGCAATGGGTAATTTCCATTGAAGTGAGCATGGAGGATGATACTTCTCCGGTATAAGCTCCGGCTTCAAACGGACTGATATTCTGTGCACCTACAAAAAATTTACTTTCTTTGGCTATGTCACTTGCCATTTCAAGATAAGGATAAGGTGGACATACAATAACCTGAGCTTCAATAGTTTCCTCTTCAAGAAGGTCAACTATTTCATCCAGCAAATCTTCCGCTTCATTGAAAGTGAGGTTCATTTTCCAGTTACCAGCTACAATTTTCTTACGCATAATGAATTCTTTTAAAATTTCCAATTAAGTTACTCTAACCCGTGGGTCCAACAACCCATAAACAATGTCCACAAATATATTAATTATTATCAATATGACTGCAATTAATAAAACCGATCCCATCACAACCGGGAGGTCATAATTCTCCAAAGCATCGACTATTACGATGCCAATTCCTTTCCAATCAAAGATATATTCAATAAAAACTGCTCCGGCCAATGATGATGCATACCAACCTGATACAGCAGTAATCACTGGATTTAATGCATTTCGAAGCGCATGAACAGCAACAATCCGAAACCTGCTCAAGCCTTTTGCACGTGCTGTTCTGATGTAATCCTGCGAAAAAACATCCAATAAAGAAGTTCTTGTTAACTCAGTAATAACTGCCAATGGCCTGATTCCTAAAGTAATGACTGGTAAGATTAAATTCTTTAACCGCAAAACTTCTCCGTTTCCATAATCATCAACCTCATATAAACTTCCGAACATGCTCAATCCGGTGTAATCGGAAAGTAAAAATGCAAAAATCCAAGCCATGATAATTGCTGCAAAGAAAGATGGTAAAGCCATTCCAAATGCTGTAAATACCAAAACGACACGATTCAGCCATGCAGCATTGACGACAGCAGTCAGTGATCCGGCTGCAATACCAATTACCATCGCAAAGAGAATTGACAAACTTGCAAGTAAAAATGTGTTCGGAAAAGCTTCAGCCAGGATTACAGTCACTTCCCGTTTGCTTATATATGATTTTCGTAAAAATGGCTTCTTGATTACAAAAGAAAGATCGCCGACCGAAAAAAAACGCCTTGCATTAAGATACCCGGATTCCTTTGTCAGATACGAATCAACCGCATCATTGTTTGAATGAATTGAAATAAATGACAGATCATTGAGATAGTTAAAATACTGAATCACAAATGGTTTATCTAAACCAAGCTCTTTATTAATTGCATCTACTGCATTTTGATCAGCTCGTTGACCCAGCATCATACGGACTGGATCACCAGGAAGTATGGTAAACAAAAGAAAAACCAGTGTGATTACGCCAAACAATACCATAAAACCGTAAAACAATCGCTTTATGATAAAGGAGTTCATAAATTGTTATTATTTAAGCCTGGACAAAATGTCAACCACTGCAGTTATTTCAGGGATATCACGGATATGCCATTTTTTAATTATGACTCCTTCATTGAACAAAACAATACCAGGATTGGATCTTACCATGGTTTTAAGAACAGTCGCATCTGCGAAATAAACTTCTATCTGATTGTCTGACAATTGTTTAAATTCCAAAATTTCTTCAGGAAGACTTCCACTCAGGACAACCATATTACAATCAGTGATATGTAGATCATTATAAAACCTTATGATCCTATCACGAGATTCAGAATCAACAGATTGTACATCAGGAATCGTTACAATAAACATTTTTTCAGAAAGCAGTATATCCCTGGTCAAATCATTACCAGATTCATCTTCGATATATAAATCCAGTTCAATCTGATTTCCAGATGTCACAACCCGTTGATCAACAAATTGCCATTCTCGCATCCAAACAGTATCTTTCCAGGGATAATCAGGTGAAAGATATTCCTTCTCTTCACCTGAATTTATATTCCTGTATTTCACAAAAGTCTGGCTTTCAATTTCTTCTTCAGAAATTACTTTTGTTCCTGTCTTCCACTTTGTAAAATCTATCAACGGAAGATGGCGATAATTATACATTGAGAAAAGAACAAATGTTACAAAAAACAAAACGATGAATAAAGCTTGTCTCACCTCAGAATATTTGTTTTTGAAATTTTTTCGTTCGGTAAAAATCATTCCTACAAAAACCATCAGTACTATATTTTTGTAAAAAGTTTGCCAGTTTGAAAGTTTTAAAGCATCACCAAAACAACCGCAATCCGGAACTGGTTCATAAATGGCATCAAAAAAGGTCAAAAAGGTAAAAAACAACATCATGGCAAGCAATAACCAGGAAGTGATTTTCATTTTTGTTTTGAAAAGCACTGCCATTCCGATAGTAAACTCGAACGCGCATAAAAATACAGCTAACCCAAAGGCAAGACTGTTTGCCCATATTGTTCCATAGGCAACGAAATAATCTTCAATCCGATAAGCAGTTCCAAGCGGGTCGACACCTTTTGCGAATGATGAAAAAATAAATACCAGACCCACCAAAAATCTGCTGATTGTTGCAAAAACATGCTTCAGGTTTCTATGTTCTTTCATTGAGCAATATCAGGGCAAAAATTGAATAATTAATTATGTCAAAATAACTGGCATCAATGCCTTCCGATACCATTGTTGTACCATTATTATCTTCTATCTGTTTAATTCTCAGTAATTTCATCAAAATAATATCAGTTAGTGAACTTACACGCATATTCCTCCATGCTTCATCATAATCATGATTTTTACGTTGCATTAAGGCTATCGATTCATTTAAAACTTTGTTATAATGAGTAAGTGTTTCCTCCAAATTTAAATCAGGCTGGTCAACCGGTTTAAGGCGAAGTTGTATAATTGCCATTACAGAATAATTTACAATGCCGATAAATTCAGACTCAACACCCTCATCAACAAGTTGTTGAGCCTTAGTCTGAATACTCCTGATCCGGTTTGCTTTAATATAGATCTGATCAGTGAGAGAAGATGGTCTGAGGATTCGCCATGCCGGACCATAATCAGATGTTTTGGCCTCAAAAAGACGTTTACATTCTGTTACTACTGAATTAAATTGATTTATCGTTTGATTATTCATGCTGATGTAATACTCGTAATGACTAATTTTGTCTCATTATCAAATTCTTCTGACGGAAATGAACCTTGATTATACAGACCATAAAAATAATGCATTTTCGCAAACAACGAAATTTGATTTTAACAATCGGATAATTGAGAAAAAAGGTCCATTAGTGATGGGAATACTTAATCTTACCACAGATTCTTTTTTCGATGGAGGCAAATACCTGAGTGAAAAAAACATATCTGAACGTGCATCATTGTTACTGAACGAAGGCGCTGAAATAATTGATATTGGGGCTGTTTCGACCCGTCCGGGCGCAGAACTGATTGATGAGATAACCGAAATGAATCGCTTGTTACCCGTGGTATTACGTCTGAAAGAAGAATTTCCTTTGGCCATTTTGTCTATTGACACCTTTCGTGTAAGCATCGCTGAAAAAATGCTTCAGGCCGGAGCAGATATTATAAACGATATTTCAGGAGGAAAGTTTAATTCTGAAATGGCTGGTTTTATTGGTCAGACAAATACGCCTTATGTGATGATGCACATTCATGGAGAACCTTCAAGTATGCAGAAAGAACCATTAGGTATTGAAAATACTGATCAAATTTTTCACTTTTTTGACAAACAGATTGAATTGTTTTTGTCAAAAGGCGCCAAACAACTCATCATTGATCCGGGAATCGGTTTCGGTAAAACAGTCGAATTGAATTATTATCTGCTGTCTCATCTCGATGAATTTTTTAAATATGGATTTCCTGTTTTGATTGGAGTATCACGTAAATCATTGATTAATAAAGTTTTAAACACAAATCCATCAGAAGCCCTGAATGGGACAACCGTATTAAATACGATTGCATTATTGTCAGGTGCCAATATCATTCGTGTGCATGATGTCAAAGAAGCGGTTGAAGCCCGCACGCTTTGTTCGATGATAATGAAACAACCTTAATCAGGTTTTATTAACTTTGCAGGATAAGTGAACATATGACTTTTCTTTTCACCACCTTATTTATTCAGTTTCGACTTGTAGATGTCATTGATATTCTTCTTGTTGCGATGTTACTTAATGGATTGTACAATCTTTTACGTGGAACAGTGGCGATTAATATTTTTTTAAGTATCGTTTCAATTTTCATGGTCTGGAAGATTGTCATTGCGTTCAACCTTGAGTTACTTGGCGAAATTTTAGGTGCTTTTGCCAGTGTTGGATTTATTGTTTTGATCATTATTTTTCAACCTGAAATACGACAATTCCTTCTGGCATTAGGTACTCCAAAATTTGTAAAGAAAGTTTTCAGCAAAATGACTTTTCTTGGTGTAAGGTTAAATGAAGAAGTAAAATTAAATTTTGAACCCATTTTGGCGGCCTGTGAAGTTATGTCTGCAAAAAAAACTGGTGCATTGATTGTCCTGACCAGACAAAATGAGCTTTTTCAATATGTTAAATCTGGTGTGGAGATTAATGCTGAAATAAGTCAGGCACTAATCGAGAATATTTTCTTTAAAAACTCACCATTACATGACGGTGCAATGATTATAAGCCGCAACCGGATTAAAGCGGCAGGTTGCATTTTACCGGTTACAAAAAAACTGGATTTGCCCGGCAGGCCTGGTTTAAGGCATAGAGCAGGGTTAGGTATTTCCGAAAAAAGTGATGCTGTAGTAATCGTAATTTCTGAGGAACGGGGTTCTATCAGCGTTGCAACAGATGGTCAGATCCGTACCATTTTCAATATTGCAGATTTAAAACAATATCTCGAGAAAGAATTATCATAGACCGATCGATAAGTTGGGTACATAGAGAAATCAAAAAAAAAGCGACAATAACCTAAATATTGCCGCTCATTTTTTTTTTAGTTATATCAGTAATTGTCTTCCCTTACCTGCATGAATGCCTTTGGATGGAGACAAGCTGGACATTTTTCAAGCGCTTTTTCCGATTCATAAACATACCCGCAGTTGCGGCATTTCCACCAGACTTTGCCATCTTTCATAAAAACTTTGTCTTCAGAAATACGCTGAAGAAGTTTTAAATAACGTCGTTCGTGTTCCGCTTCCACTTTTGCAATCATTTTAAAGGCGGTGGCAATCTCTTTAAACCCCTCTTCCATAGCTATCTCAGCGAATTTTGGATATAAATCGCTCCATTCTTCATGTTCACCTTCGGCGGCTGCCTTGAGGTTTTCGGAGGTTGTGCCCACAATTCCTGCCGGACAGGTAATTGTTATTTCAACCATTCCACCTTCTAAAAAACTGAAAAATCTCTTGGCGTGTTCCTTTTCCTGGTCAGCAGTTTCCTGAAAAATAGCGGCAATCTGCTCAAAGCCTTCATTTTTAGCAGCTTTAACAAAAAGTTCATAGCGGTTTCTTGCCTGCGATTCGCCTGCAAATGCCGAAAGAAGATTCTTTTCGGTTCGTGTTCCTTTTAATGTGTTTGTCATAATTAATTGAATTTTATGTTATTGTATTTCAACAAATATTGATTTCGGTGATCCGCAAAGAGGACATTCCCAATCATCAGGCAAGTCCACAAATTTTATTTCATTTTCCGCATCGTCATAGATATAATCGCAAGCCAGACATTGGTAACGTTTTGATTCGCTGACAATATTCTCTTTGACAGCAATAGTTTTTTCCTGAAAAGTTGGCGCATTTTTGGGGGCAGCACCTTTCTTCACTTCCCTGTAAAAAGCGTATGTCATCGGTTCTTTATCATTATCAAATAACTCAGAATGAATAAGTTGTCCGATAAACATGATATGTGTCCCCAAATCAATACTTTGAACTACTTCAAATTCAAGCGCAGCAATAGCATCTTCCATTATTATTGGAAGGCCTGATTCACCATATTTCAAACGGATTCCTTCAAATTTATTGAAATCCTTACCAGATTTATAACCTAACCGGCCAAAAAGCTCAGAAGAAGTTTGCTGATGTAAAACCGAAACCGCGAATGCTTTTGTTTGCTGAATAATTCCAAGTGTGAAGTTATCTTTGCTGCAACAGGTTGCAACTTGCGGGGGGTTGGCAGTTACCTGAAATACAGTATTTGAAATATATGCATTTCCAGCCTGACGATTACCTGAACTTACGACATACATGCCGTACGAAAGTTTAAAAAGCGCATCAAAATTTATCATTGAATATTATATTTAACTTTATAACAATAGGTTATGAAAATAAAAAGTGTTTAAGAAATTGTTTAAAATTTATCCTTTGGCATTTTTTTGTGAATTAAACCCTCATACTTCATTAAAATCTCCGTCAATATCGCTGCTATAACGTCAATTTTGCCTCGTATGAGGACTTAATTCTTCAAAAAACTACTCAAAAATAAAATCTAGACAGTTTCTAATAAAAAGTTTGCT
>CAJBPB010000035.1 GCA_903957365.1 uncultured Bacteroidota bacterium | reverse complement strand
GAACTGATCGATAAAACCAAAGGGAAATCAATTGAAAATACCGTTGAAATTAAAGTAAAGGAAGCCCATTTTGAAACTGCTATACAATTGGTTTTAAAACAAAATGCTACAAAAAAATAATTCTGAAACATAATTATACATGAAAAAGAACGCGATTTATATTTATGGGATCATTCCTAACTTCTACAGCGAAGAAATATTCAGGTCGCTTGAAAATACCGGGGTTTATGCCATTCCGTGGCAAAATGTTTCAGCCATTGTCTCCGACAGAGACAACCTGATTCTCGATTACTATGACCGTGAAGCCCTCGGACAATTGCTGGTTCAACACCAGAAAACTATAGAGGAATTGATGGGAAAAGGCTTCAATATGATCATCCCGATGCAGTTAGGAACCATTGTAGCATCAAAATCGGAAGTGATTACAATTCTCACCAACGGTTATGATCTTATTATGGACACTTTGAAAAAAATCGAATTTCTGACAGAATTTGATATAGCAGTGACCTGGGCGGATTTTCCGGGCATCATTAAAGAAACTGCTGGTCATCAGGACATCATCGAATTAAAAAATGAAATTCAAAGCAAAACCGAAGCTCCGAACCAAATTGATCAAATGAAGGTGGGGATGATGGTGCAAGCCATTCTGAAAGAAAAAAATACAAAAGTGGAGTTAAATATTCTTGATTCGCTTGCAGCCATCAGTATTGATATTAAAACTCATGAACTGATGAATGATGAAATGATCACCAATTCTGCAGTATTGATCAACCGGAACAAGATTGCAAAATTCGAACATAGAATCGAACAGATAGACGAAGAATACAAGGGAATACTAAACTTCAAACTTTTCGGGCCGCTGCCTTGCTATAGTTTCTATACCCTTGAAGTGAAGCAATTAAATCCTGTGACTGTGGCATTGGCAATGGCCGAACTTGAATTGAATGACGAAACATCAGAATCTGAAATCAAAAAGGCTTATTTGCAGAAAGCACGTATATTTCATCCGGATGCCCAACCAGAACATGTTGATGAACGGATGTTCAATACAATAAACAAAGCTTACCATACTTTGCTTGATTATTCGGCTATTGTAAGACAAACATCCAAAATGAATGGCATTTCGCTAACCAAAGAATCCATCATGGAGAACCTCATTCTGTTAAAAATAAAGGACTGATATGCAGCGGGACGGAAAATATATTTATTGCATAATCGCCTCAGAATACGATATAAATCTGGGACCAATCGGCGTTGGCGGCCGCGGCGACAATGTCTCCACCATTGGTTTCGATGGATTATGCATGGTGGTAAGCGATCATCCTTTGAGCAGATTTGATGTCAATCCAACAAATATGATGGCACATCAGAAAGTTATTGAAACTGTAATGAAAGAGTTCAGAAGTGTAATTCCTATCCGATTTGGAATTATTGCTGCTACACCCGATGAAATCCGTAATCTGCTCAACAGACGTTACAGCGAATTCATGGAATTACTGAAGCAATTCGAAAATAAGGTTGAACTCAATGTAAGAGGATCGTGGAAAAATATGGGTGTGATCTATAACGAGATCGACAAAGAACATATCGAGCTGCAGCAACTCAGATCAGAAATAAATAAACTTGATGATAAAGATATCAAAAATCAAAAAATTACTGAGGCAGGAAATATTGTTGAACATGCTATAATTGAAAAGAAAGCGTGTCAGGCAGAAGAAATCATCGATGCCTTTCGTAAATCAATATTCGAATTCAAATTCAACAAAACAAATTCAGACGCCATGTTTATGAATACCGCTTTTCTTGTAAACAGCGGCAGAGAAGTTGAGTTTGATCACATAATGGCTGATCTGGGTAATAAATACGAAAACCGCTGCGACTTTGTTTACACGGCACCGCTGCCGATTTTCAATTTCATCGACTTAAAAATATTTCCCGAAAAATGGGAATTGTAATAACAATGCATTGATATAATACTATGAGCAACG
>CAJBPB010000034.1 GCA_903957365.1 uncultured Bacteroidota bacterium | reverse complement strand
GTTCTTCGTTTGCAATGATTAGTTCATCAGCACGGTTTTCTTTCTCACTGTTTTGGAATGCCAGTTCCTTGTTGGCAATAATGAGTTCATCAGCCCGTTTTTCCTTTTCATCATTTTGAAAGGCAAGTTCTTTGTTGGCAATGATTAGTTCATCAGCACGGTTTTCTTTCTCACTGTTTTGGAATGCCAGTTCCTTGTTGGCAATAATGAGTTCATCAGCCCGTTTTTCCTTTTCATCATTTTGAAAAGCAAGTTCTTTGTTGGCAATGATTAATTCAGCAGCTCTTTTTTCTTTTTCTTCGTTTTGGAAATGAAGTTCTTTGTTGGCAATGATTAATTCAGCAGCTCTTTTTTCTTTTTCTTCGTTCTGAAAATGAAGTTCTTTGTTGGCAATGATTAATTCTGCCGCTCTTTTCTCCTTTTCGTTGTTCTGAAAAGCAAGTTCTTTGTTCGCGATTCTTAATTCAGTGGCCCATTTCTGCTCAGCAATATCGCGCGCAACAACCACAACGCCCAACACATTGCCTCTGTCGTCCTTATAAACCGAACCATTGAATAATACGTCGGTAAGTTTGCCATCGATGTGGCAGAGTGTGAGAGGTGAATTGGTAACCGATCCATTGGCAAAAACATCCATATACACATCCCTTGCTTTTTGCGGCATGGTGAAATAGTTGAGGAATTCGGTGCCCGTGAGTTTTTCACGCGAAAGGCCTGTAATATTTGCCATCGCCTCATTCACATCCATAATTTTGCCTTCGATACTTATGGTAACCAACGGATCAAGACTGGCTTCGATCAGACTTCGGGCGTAATGCGATTCTTTGTTCATTGTAACGGATTAATAGTGTCAATAACGTTAATGTATGTTTCCGATATCTTCAATCGGACTTCTTCCTTTGTTTTTCAGTTGCTTAAAATGAGAAGGACTGAGGCCGGTAACTTTCTTAAATTGATTCGAAAGGTGCGCAACGCTACTGTAGTGCATTCTCCAGGCAATTTCAGTAAGATTGAACTCATCATAAATAATCAGTTCTTTTACCCTTTCAATTTTATGCGAAATGATAAAATGCTCTATCGTTGTTCCCTGCACTTCTGAAAACAAATTGGCCATATAGGTATAATCGTGGTTCAGTTTTTCGCTAAGGAAATCAGAGAAATTCGTTTTAGGCATTTCATCTGTATAGTGAACCATTTCGATGATTACATTTTTTATTTTCTGAATCAGAACAGCTTTTTTATCGTCCATAAGTTCCAACCCGGAGGAGTGTAATGCTTCACGAATCTGATCACGTAGTTCTGGCGTTAAATCTTCCATAATATCAACCACCCCCATTTCAACAAGCACAAAGTGAAGTCCGAGTTTTGTCAGTTCTTCTTTCACCAGCATCTTGCAACGGGCGCTGACCATATATTTGATGTATAATTTCAAAATTTATTTATTTCTTGTTTGATTGCCAAAGTACAATTCCACCAACACCTATCACAGCAATACCGATCAGGGGTGACCAATCTAATGTATGTGGTTTGTTTCTGCTGATTTCGACCGTACCCAGATCCACAACTTTTTCCTTTGTGAAAAAAGTAAAGGCTGTAAAAACAGTCAAACCAAGCCCAATGACAATAAGTATAATACCAGCTATTTTCATTTTTAAAGATTAATTCGCGTGAAAACGAGAGTGTGAAAAAGTAATTTAACAGGTTCTAATTACTTTGAGAATCTCTGATGAGAGCGGAATATTGTTTCTAAAGATAGTTTAATTCGCATACAAAAAGTGAAAAACCTTTTAATAACCTGATAATAAAGAGTTTAATATTATTTTTTATCCTTTATCATGCATTCTTATTGATACAGAATTGTATAAAGTTCTTTTAAGTCGGGCGATAAAATGACTTCGGTGCGCCTGTTGGCGGCACGTCCTTCAGGAGTGTCGTTCGGTTTTACCGGATGAAACTGACTTCTGCCAGAAGCAGTGATACGGTTCGGATCGAAACCAAAATCTGATGTCAGAATACGCACAATCGAATTGGCCCTTGCGGTGCTCAGTTCCCAGTTGTCTTCAAATTGTTTTGATCGCATCGGGATGCTGTCAGTATGACCTTCAATCAAAACACGGATGTCTTTGGTACCGTTCAGCACTTTGGCCAGTGAAGCAAGCGCTTCTCTTCCTTTGGGATCAACCACATCACTTCCCGATTTATACAACAATTTTTCGGCAAGTGAGACATACACATTTCCATCTTTGATATATACTGAAAGCTCATCAGCCGAATAATTCATCAATGCCTCAGCAATTGAGTTCTGAAGATTGGTCATGATGCTTTTTTGAGAGTTGATCATCTCCTGAAGGTTTTTTAACCGATTTGCCTGATTGGCAATCGTCATTTCTGATTCAGTATTGATGTCTTTTAAATCATCCTGTTCCAGCGCATTCTGTGTTTGTAATGCTGCTTTATCCTGAAACATGCTTTCAATTTTCGTATTACAATCATTCAGCTGATTGCGTGTATTGGCTATTTCTTTCTGAAGTGTTTCGACTTTAGTCTGAGAAATCATCAGCGCTTTTGACGGGCCGCAGGAAGCAAAAAGCAATATGAGTACGATACATAATAATGCAATAATATAAAGTGGTTTTTTCATTTTGTGTTTATTAGAAAAATGTATGAATACAAAGGTGGGATGCAAGTAAGGTGAATGTGTTACACAACTTTGACTAAATGTTACATAATTCACACTTTTGGAGAACCCTTTAGGAAATAGAGAGCTTTCATGGTTTGCTGGTATTTTTTTTACAGACCTTTATAACAGATTCAATTTTGAAAAATGAAGGCATGGTATCGCCCAGCAGCAATCCCCATGGTTTTAATGGTTCGATACGATCGAAAATTACCTTCATTATCGCTAGCAGAGGAATGGAAAGAAACATGCCTGAAATACCCCATAAAGCGTTTCCGGCAATGACAATAACGATTGAGAAAAGTGCATTGATCTTTACTTTTGAAGCAACTATTTTTGGGACAATATAGTTATTATCAATAATTTGAATGAAATAGTAAATGGCCAGAATGTAGAAGGCATACCAACCGTTTGTTTTGGTTGCCAGCGCAACCATCATGGGTAAGGCTACGCCAACAAGACCGCCAACATAAGGAATCACATTGAGCAGCGAACCTATGATCCCAAGCAGAATGGCGTAATCGACACCAAGAATAAACAATGTCGTGGTGTAAAGTGTGGCAATAATAACAGCCTCAATTACCAGGCCAACCAGATAATGTTGCACGACATTTTTTGTTTCCGTAACGATTTCACCTACCTGATTTTGGTTGTTTTCACCAAAAAGTTTGCGGATAAAATTGATAAGAAGTGGTTCATAATATAAAATCAGGAAAATGTAAACCGGAACAAGTAACATTACCATGATCGCGGTTCCGACATTGATAAGAGTTTTTCCGATAGCTGCGCTGCTTGTGTCAAGTACCTCAGATTTGTTTTTGGAGATCCATTCGTGGATGGTTTGCGGACTTATATCGAAATATTCAGAAATATTACTGATACTCTGGTTGAGTAATACAGTAAAATTTTCGACAAGCTGTGGCCATGATTCACTGAACCGGTTTGCCTGTGAAATAAACAAGGCACCAAATGCCGCAATCACAATGAGTGTCATTAACAATGCAATTAAAATGGCAACCACCCTGTTAAGATGAAATCTGACAAAAAGTTTAACGATAGGCTGAAGTAAGATTGCGATGATAACAGAAAATACCAAAGGAACAATAATACTTCTTCCTATGTAAAGAATTGTTAACAAAGCAATTAACCCGAGTAAAAAGATGCTGACCCTGGCATAAAATGGTAATTGAAAATCTTTCACTGTATTCACTTTCTGATCAGCTTAATAGTTTTTGTGGAGAAACAGTTTCAGTAAGAATTAATCTCTTTTCCTTTTTGTTCTTAATTCTTTGAAAGATTGACTGACCTAATGAGGTTACAGATTCAGGATGTTGTGCTACAATGTTTGTGACTCCAAATTGCACAAGCGAGCCAATGAGTTTCCTGAAGATATTGTTCGATGCACCAGTAATAATTTTTCTGGTAACATAACCGGAAGCTAATCCTAAAATGGAAACCAGAATGTTTTCAATCAGATAAGGTGATGAAGTGATATCCTTCAGGGTGTTTTTAATCAGGCTCGCGGGCTTGAAAACAAGATACGTTTGTTTGAATTGCTCTTTCAGAAGTTGTCCTTTGATGAGTAATTCATCTTCAAGACGATTAATTTCATTTTTAAGTTTGACAGAAGGAAGCAGGTTTTCCATTGGGTTTATTTTTGTATCAGTCGGATGATATAGTTATAGAAAAAAGTTTTGGTTCTTTTATACATTGTGAAGTAAAAAACCAGTCCGATCAGGCCATAGAATCCTCCGGCAATAAAGAATCCATAATATATATTGTGCAACAGATCGCCAAGCCACAAAGCAATACCCAGGTTTACAAAAAACAGGAACGATAGCAGCAGAACAGATACAATAGCCAGCGGAAAAACGGAAGAGACGACATTAGAAGTTTTATCCAAAGCCTTAAGTTTTGCAAGTTCGAGACTAATTTTACCGTATTCAGTCGCTTTCATAAACAGCATTTCAATCTGTTTCAAATTTTCTTCCATGACGTGATATTTTTATAATGATTCTGACAATTGAAGCAGACCTTTTAACAGGTCAAAAAAATTACCACAGATTCAAAGTTTTACTTTCCGGATTTATCTGGACTGAAAAGTGTAATTCGCTTTTCGGAGTAGTTTTGAATCTGTGGCAATCATCTCTGATTGAATATTTCAACTTATTTTATAAAGGTTCGCTCTTATTTCAATTCTTCGGCCCTGGTTTTTGCTTTTTCAGCAAATTCTGTGACTTCTCCTTTAACCTCTTCAAATTTTTCTGAAATAGTGTTAAGAAACTCATTTACTGATGTTTTGAGCGAATCAGCACCATCTTTTCCTTTTTTCGAAATTTTGGCTCTGGTGTCTTTTCCTTTTGCAGGGGCCATTAATACACCCAATAATGCGCCGGCAGCCACTCCACCCAATACGCCTAATAATACTTTACCTGTACTCATGATTTTATTTTTTTTTATAAATGATTTAGTGATTTCAAAGAATTCTACGTCCCTGAATTATCCTTAAAATGACAGCAATTAATGCGATAATAAGGAGAATGTGAATGATTCCACCGGCACTGTAGGCAAAAAATCCGACTGCCCAGGCGATGACAAGAATAACTGCGATGAGATACAATAGACTTCCCATGATTTTAATTTTTAGTGATTTATAAATGTTTAAATTGTGATGACAATTTTTGTGTATTATTGATTAATAGATCTCTGTCTATTTTATATTTTTGACATTGAAATCTTTAAATGAATTTCCAAGTTCATCCATATCATGATTAAACTCTGTTTTGAATTTTTCCCAATCTGTTTTTCCATCGTCTTTATATTCTGCAAGTTTCACTTTCAGATCCTGGTTTTTCTTTTCTAAATCGAGTACCATTTTTTCATAAACGGCTCTGTTTTCGGCTCTTTCATTCGCCATTTTTACTCTGTATTCTGCAATACTTTTGTCGTATGCTGTGATGCGGGCATCCGATTCATTCTTGAATTTCTGGTATTCAGTAATAGAATCATGTCGGGCAGCAATCAAATCGATCTGTGCTTCTACAACAGCCACTTTTGCGTCCAGGACCTTGTCTTCGGCTCTTTCAACTTTTTTTGCTGACGATTGACAACTGGTCATCGTGATGACTGCCAAAGTGGTTGACAACGCGATTGTGAAGATTAATTTTTTCATTTTGTTTGTTTTAAAAGTTTGAAATAAACTCAGTATTTCAAGCAATTGTGGCCTGGCTTTCAAATCCAGCCTGCCAAAATTGATTGTGTTAAATGGACTCAATTATTTTGAGAAGTTCTTCTTTGGTTTTGCCCAGCTTGACCTGGATACGTCCATACATTTCTTCTTTTTTTGCTTCTTCAAACATGAGATCATTGTCAGTTAAGACTGCATATTTCATTTTTAATTTGCCTTTCAGCTCTGTCCAGTTACCTTTTAATTCTTTAGAATTCATGGTTTTAATATTTAGTTGTGAATAAATTTTCACTCAACAAAGGTGGGTTCTTTCGCTCCGGAATGTGTTACACAATTTTCCCAATGAATTACATCATTCACACTTATTCCTGTTTCATTTAATTCTCGTAAACTATTGAAATTCAATAATTATTTAAATGAAAAAGTGCCAGATTCTGAAATAGGAATCTGGCACAGTTGTATAGATTACGAATAATATGCCCTTACAGATTTTCGATAAAGAATGCTTTCATATTAATGTATGGCAAGTCCGATTGTCGAAACACCGGTTGACAAATCAAGGAACATTCCGATATGATTGTTAAATTTATATTCTGTTCCGATATGTAAATCAAGGAATACCGGATTTGGGTGAATATAATAGTCCCGGTCACCATAATAATCGTTGTCCCAGGTTGAATTCACCAATGCGAATCCGAGTGATCCGGCGAGATAAAAATCCCAATGTGATCCGGCTTCAACAATCTGGTCGAAATAGTAACTTCCTTTCACACCAATTGGAATTACGTTTTCACGATAATGGTCTGCCTGATAGGTAAAGAAAGTGATGAATGGAGCCAGTGTAAAGTTTTTGGCGACATCAAACTCATAATTGACATTAAAAACCGGCATCGAGGTTCCTGTATAATGATAATAACCTGCATAACCGCCGATTCCAAGTCCTAAGTTCAAAGTGTGTCCGTGACTTTCTGATTGCGCGAAAGAGATTGATCCGATGGTCAGAAAAGCCAGCAGAAGCGTCATTTTAATAGTTTTCATTTGTATGATTTTAATTATGTTAATAAGTTATTGGATGTATTTTTATGCAAAGTGATTTTGAATAGTGTTTATTTCTTCTTGTTTTTCTTATTCTTATCATGACTATTCTTTTTATTTTGATCGTTATCGTGCCTGTCACTTTGGTGATTTTGATTATTGGGTTTATTGTACGATCTATGATCAGTTTGGGAGTTGTGATTGCGATCATGGTTTTCTGGTCGCGGACCAATATTTTTTTGCTCATGGCCACGATAACCTTTCGCATATTTCATTTTATGCGATTTATAATGCCGGTAAGGGTCATTGCCATGATAATCAGTGAGAACTACCTTATAACCGTGGTATAAATCGTAATTCCTGTATTGACGTGGCAGATAAGATCTCCTGATCCAAACTCCATTATCCAGATAGACAAACATAGATGAAGGAATATCATAATATGCTTCCACATCGGGCAGGTAGTAATATTGCACCTCAGGGTATCCAACCGGACCCCATTGTGGTGGGCTTCCAATATTTATATTTACCGAAACCTGGGCATGTAATGTGCCAGCCAGAACCAGCGCCATCGCGAAAACAAATAATTTTAAAGTTTTCATAATTCAAGTATTAAGTGAGATATTATTCACGCTGCAAAGGTGCTCCCTTAGCTACCACAATGCATTACACAATTCATCAAAAGACTTACATCATTCACACATCCCTGTTTTTCAGTTTGGGAAAATAAAAAAAGGTTGTCCGGAATGAATCCGGACAACCTTTTAAAAATGCATGCAATTATTAGACATTCAATATTTTACTTTGGTATTATATCAATTATAACGGTACGGTTATAAAAGCGTTCCTCGGGATATTTGTTTTCGAATAGAGATAAGTCAGGATTTTCGCCATAACCGAATACCTCAAATTTCACATCATTTCTGTCCATTTTAGCCAGACCGTTTTCAATAATCCGTTTCACATCATTTGCTCTGTCAACTGACAACTTCTGGTTATAAACTTCCTCACCAATAATGTCGGTATGACCGTGTATGATTACCGTTCCACCTTGTGGTATTTTTGGAACAACTACATCAGTCAGGTATTTTTCATACATCGGTATTGCTTTCGATTCGTCGAACTCATAAAGGATGCTGAAACGCAAGCCTTCTTCTTTTTCAGCTGGTTTCCATAACACAAGATGTGTTGTCGTTTCTTTTCTTACAGTTTTACCACTGATTGTTTGTCCAATCATGGTTATTTTGTAATCACCTTCGGCACGCGATCCTAAGATGGATGCGCCTGGAATACTGACTTTCTCTTCCGTATATGGCCCAAAATATTGAACATGACCGGCTTCATCTGTAATCTCGAGTGACCATGTTTTGAAGGCTTCATCAGCTCCTGCTGCATCAAAGCTAACATAGCTTTCAACTGGTGCTTCCTGAACAGTAACAATTTCAACAGGTTTCAAAGAAGCGTATGGTCCATTCTGGAACTCCATCAGCAATTTTGGGGAATCACTTTCAATCGAAACCCTGCGATCACCTTCGCGAAGCAAAACAAGTTCGTTAGTGCCACCTGGTTGTTCTGAAGGAATTTTTGGTTTATTCCGGCCTTCAATTGTAATTCTTGAGGATTTAATATCAAATACATTTACCAGATATTCTTTTACTGATTCAGCCATTTTCTTGCCGTCTTTGGCACCTTTTTCTGATGAACCTACCAGTTTAACAGTAGTTTCAGGATTCTTTTGCATACGATCGCCTAAAATATTTAAGATATTATAATAGACAATCATCTGACGGTCAGACCGGCCTGATAAATTTATTGATTTATTCGATTCAAGCTGATCTTCTTTGAAGTCTTTTACCTGATCTTTTTTAAGCAGAACATATCTTTCGGGAATTTCTGTACTTCCTTCATCGAAGAAAACATAGTTACGGATAGGAAATGTTTCAACTACTTTACGTGCTGCAGGAGTATTACGTGGTGAGGAAACGGTAAATTCAACTTCCGGATCAATCACAGCAATCTCAACAGGTTTAGCAATTGGAACTGCAACTGCATGCCCACGTCCGAGTTTAAGTGTAACCCCAGCTCTTAAAGTGGTTACATTCCATGTTTCTGATGACCGTGGATTCTGACCAAAATATGGCTGGAAAGAAACAAATGGAGAAAGTACTACTTGCGACTGACTGGTTTCTTCAGATAGAGGAATGTCATATCCGGCTCCAACCTGCATTGAAAGAAGCATTTGATTCACATCACTGAAATCACCTTTCACTTCCTGATTGGGTTCCTGTTCAGGATAAGCGGGGTTGGTTCCTTGCTGGTAGGCAAATGAACTTTCCAGATTGTAGGCCAGACGTGGGCCAGCATACAAATAGAAATTGGATTTAAATGGTGCAAAGCGCAAACTTGGCTCAAAAGTCAGATATATAATATTGGCCGATAAGTCTGCAGGGCAATTACATGGCGTAATTACCTGATCAAATGTGCCTTTACGACCATCGATTCCAGCCTGTAAAATAATTCCCCATCTTGAATCAGGACGGTAAAATTCTACGGTTGGTGCCAGATACAGGCCAACTCCCTGTCCGTCATGAAAAGTTGTGGGAACAACAAACGATTCGTTTAGTTGCTGTGTTGATCCCTGATAGAAGTTAACGTTCGCGCCTGCGGCAACACCAAACCACCAGCTTGGTTTTGTGAACTGAATTTCAGTTAGCTGAACTTCTTTGTTCTTCACTTCCTGCGCAAGAAGCGGGGTTTGTAATCCTGCAAGAATCATAGTGCTGATGATCACACTTTTAAAGGTTGTCAGGTAATGGAGGGACCACGCTTTGCGCGATCCCCCGTTTAATTTTACATATGATTTCATTATTTTCATTTTTTTTATTTCATTACTTTAAATACATCCTGTCCACTGACGGGATCATGTTTTGACATTAAATATGTGATTAAGGTGCTGGAACAGTAATGGTTGTGTTTACCATAGTAACTGATGCAACAAGAGAAATTGCTCTGCCATCCAAAACTGTCTGAACCATATTACCAGGTGTAGAGAAAGTAACTCCTGCAGTTGACATTATCGTTCCAACCATGATACCGCCACCGGCTCCGTTAATTGTTGCGGCGCTGCCAACATACCAGAATACATTCTTTGGTAAAGCGCCATTGATCAATATAACGCTACGTGCGCCTGTTGGACCGGCTATACCGACTGTAAGTCCTGCTGCAGTCTGGAATACCCATGTGGCATTTGGATCACCCTGGGCATCTAAAGTAAGAGGGCCATTTGAGATGTTAAAGGTGCCGCTTGCCGACATATAAATGCCTGGTGCCAGCGTTAATCCACCTAATTCACCGGCGCCCGGATCAATACCACCTGGCATGGATGCTGGAGAAATACTATTATATGCATCAATCGCATCTAACAATGCCTGTGTTGCTATTGCCTCAGATTCAGGTGTTCCGGGAAAAGGAGGTGCTGTAAATATTCCATCGGTAACCAATCCAACATTTAGTGGTGTTTCGGTATATACATCGCCGGTCAATCCATCATGGAATCCGGTTATTAAAGTTGAAGCAGCTGTGGTTGCAATGGCTCCATTAATAACAGTATTTATACCCTGATTGGTTATTCCGGCATTTCCACCAAAAGCACCAAACATAGCAGCTGTACCAAGATCAATTTCTGGTGGCAGAATCACGGTTAGCGTGGTGAAAACCCATACATAATCATTTTCCAGTGGTATTCCGTTGAGATTCATCGCTCCTGTTGTAATGGTAGCTGTATATTCAGTGTCTGATAAGAGTTCAGCTGAAGGTGTAAAACTTGCTGTTGAACCTGAATAAGTTACCAGTCCTGTTATTGGAGTTGCACTACTGTATAAGGTAAATGTTGCGTTTGTAATTGTGAGTGGATCCATTTGTTCACTAAAAGTGGCTGAAACAACCTGATTCAATGCAACATCTGTTTCATTGTCTGACGGTATAGTTGAAATCACCGTTGGTGGTGCTAATATAAGTGTTGTAAAGATCCAGACATAATCATTTTCCAACGCAACCCCGTTAAGGTTTTCAACTGCAGTCGTGATAGTGGCTGTATATTCTGTTCCGGCAAGGAGGTCAGCAGAAGTTGTGAAATAGGCTGTTGTACCGCTGTAAGAAACGATTCCTGTTACGGGTATTGTTCCGTTGAAAAGTGTGAATGAAGTGCTGGTAATTGTCAAAGGATCCATTGGTACACTGAAAGTGGCAGCAATGATTTTATCGAGCACTACACCGGAAGCATTGTTTAAAGGGTCAGTAGATATTACCGTTGGAGCAATACTTGTTAAAGTGGTAAATGTCCAGACATAATTTTCGAGCATTTGGGTTCCGGCAGTATTTTCAACCAGATTACTGATGGTCGCTGTGTAAACAGTCCCTGATAACAGGTCTGCTGCTGGTAAAAAAGTAGCAGTTGTGCCACTGTAAACCACTGAACCTGTGACAGGCGTTGTGCCATTCATTAAGGTAAATGTCGCATCATTGATGGTCGTAGGATTCATTGGAACACTGAATGTGGCAGCAATGATTTTATCAAGTACTACACCGGAAGCATTGTTGGCCGGATCGGTAGATATTACCGTTGGAGCAATAGCTGCTGAAGTGGTAAATGTCCAGATATAATTATTTGCCATTGGAGTGCCATTCACATTCTTTACTAAAGTTGTGATTGTAGCTGTATAAACAGTTTCAGATACCAGATCATTCGCTGGGTTGAATGTAGCCGTTGAACCACTATATAATACGATTCCAGGTACTTGTGTTGTTCCATTGAAGAGGGTGAATGATGAGGTTGTAATCGTCAATGGATCCATCTGTACACTGAATGTAGCGGCTATGGTTTTATTAAGAATTACTCCCAACTCAAGATTTGTTGGATCGGTAGAAATAACTGTTGGAGGTACAACTGATAATGTAGTAAATGACCACACATAATTATTTGCCATGGGTGTGCCAGCAACATTTTTCACTCCGTTTGTGATGGTAGCGGTATAGATTGTGCCTGATACCAGATCATTGGTCGGATTGAATAAAGCTGTTGTACCGCTGTATGTAACGATCCCGGTAACTGGTGTTGTTCCGTTGAAAAGTGTGAATGTTGAAGTAGTAATTGTCAACGGATCCATTGGAACGCTGAAAGTCGCGGCTACATTTTTATTTAGAACCACTCCTGTTGCATTGTTTGCCGGATCAGTGGAAATTACGGTTGGGGCGACAACTATTCCGGTTGTGAATGTCCAGACATAATTATTAACCATCGCTGTACCGGCAAGATTTTTTACTCCGGTTGTAATGGTGGCTGTATAAACAGTGCCAGGTAAAAGATTGCCTGTTGGTGTAAAGGATGCCATTCTGCCCGCATTAGTAACAATGCCCGGAACTGCTATAGTACCGTTTTTCAGGCTAAAAGTCAGTCCGTTGATTGTTAACGGATCCATTTGCATACTAAAGGTAGCATTTACAACTTTGTTTAGAACAACGTTTGTCGCATTGTTTAATGGATCTGTCAGGATAACCGTAGGAGGAGTTACAGCTAATGTGGTGAATGACCATACGTAATTGGCTGCCAGTGCGATACCTGCTAAATTTTTAGCACCGGTTGTGATGGTAGCTGTATAGAGCGTATTGGGTAACAATGCAGCATCAGGGTTAAATACCGCAGTTGATCCTGAATACGAAACAACTCCGGTTACCGGGGTTAATCCGTTTCTTAAGGTAAAAGTTGACGAAGTGATGGTCAACGGATCCATAGGCATATTAAAAGTTGCACTTTCATTCTTATCAAGAACCACATCTGTGGCATTGTTTAACGGATCAGTAGAAATTACTGATGGTGTTGCTGTTGACAAGGTTGTGAATGTCCAGACATAATTATTTGCCAAAGGTGTCCCAACCATATTTTTTGCACCAGTTGTGATTGTTGCTGTATAAACTGTATTTTGTAGCAGATCAGCATTCGGATTGAAAGTGGCAATGATACCATTGTGTGTAACAGTTCCAGCAATGGTTGTCAATCCGTTTTTCAATGTAAAAGTTGCGTTGGTGATAGTCAACGGATCCATTGGCACACTGAATGTGGCGCTTATATTTGTGTTGAGCAATACACCGGTTTCAAGGTTTGCCGGACTGGTTGATATTACGGTAGGAGCCAGAATAATTCCGGTCGTAAATGTCCATACGTAATTAGCTGGCAATGAAACACCTCCGGTATTTTTTGCTCCGTTTGTAATGGTAGCCGTATAAACTGTGTTTGATGTGAGCACACTTGTCGGGTTAAAAGAAGCAGTCGATCCTAAATAGGAAACTGTTCCGGCGACAACGGTTGTACCTTTTTTAAGTGTGAAAGTGGATGCAGTAATAGTCAAAGGATCCATTTCCATGCTAAATGTGGCATACACAATTTTATTCAGAACAACACCGGTTGCATTGTTCACAGGATCGGTAGTAATAACCGACGGAGCGAGAATGTTACCCGTGCTGAATGTCCATATATAATTGGTTTGCAATGCATTGCCTCTTAGGTCTTTCACTGTAGTTTTAACAGTACCTGTATAGGTTGTTAAAGCTGCGAGTGGGCTTGCAGGTGTAAAACTCAAAGTTGCGGTCTCTTCATTGTACGTTAAGATGCCTGCGACGTTTGTTTTTAATCCTCCCTGCAGCGTAAAAGATGACTGGGTAATTGTTTCCGGGTTCATCTTTTCGTTGAAGGTAGCTGTGATTATCTGGTTGAATGGTACATTGGTTGCGCCATTTGCCGGATTAGTTGAGATAACCAAAGGACATACCCCTGGAATTTCTTCAAAGTCATCTTTTTTACAACCTGCCATAAATATTACCAGTAATAAGGTAGTAATAATAGAGGTCATCCATAATCGTTTTCTGTTTGTGTTCATAGTATTAGTTTTTAAGTTGTGATGATTTTTTCACACTACAAAGGACTATCCTTTCGCACCGGATTGCATTACACAATTGTCGGTAAGAATTACATCATTCACACATTCAACAGGATATGAATTGGTAATTGAATGAAAATCATTGTGTTAATATTACTATTTGATCTATTTGAAGAGTGACTGATTGTGTTATGATTTAAATCTTTTACGAAAGTGGAAACTTGTTTTAAGTCGTTTGATTTCTAAAAACAAAAGAAGGCTGTTGAACTTCAACAGCCTCTTTAACCAAAACGCAAACCAAACTTTCATCTAAAAAGTTATTCTTTGTATGATGTTTTCAATTCAACTCTTCTGTTTTTGGATCTTCCTACAGAAGTTCCGTTGTCAGCGATTGGTTTGGTTTCACCATAACCAATGGTGGTTAAACGTGATTCCATGATGCCTTGCGCCATAAGATAAGTTTTAACCGATTCAGTACGTTTTTGTGAAAGTGTTTCGTTGTAAGCATCAGCTCCCTTGCTGTCGGTATGACCTTCGATAAGTAAATTGGCTGATTCATATTCTTTAAGAATTTTAGCCAGTTCATCCAGTTGTACCAATGAAGCAACTTTGAGTGCATCACTATTGGTTTCGAAGAATATTTTACTTGCAATCTGGGTAATCTTTATTGCAACTTCCTTTGTGATTTCAGGACAGCCATGGTTTGTCAGGGTGCCAATTACCTGAGGACAATGGTCGTCTAGATCAACAATTCCATCACCATCTGTATCAGGACAACCTTTTAAACTGGCTGGTCCGGTAACATCAGGGCAACGATCTTCTTCATTTATGATTCCGTCATTGTCATTATCCATCGGGCAGCCAACTGCATTTACATTGTAACCGGCTTTTGTATCAGGACAATTATCATCCAGGTCGGCTACTCCATCACCATCAGCATCAGGACAACCCAATAATGCCAGGCTTCCGATAACGTTAGGACAACGGTCGTCTTTGTCGGCAATACCATCACCGTCAGTATCAGGACAACCTTTTAATTCTTTAGTTCCGGCAACATCAGGACAAATGTCCATATAGTCAGCAACTCCATCTTTATCAACATCAAGCGGACAACCCGATTTGTCAACAGTGACACCCGCTGGTGTATTGGCACATTTATCAGAACGGTCAACTACACCATCGTTGTCAGCGTCTTTTTTCTTTCCGAAATTAAAGGTGACTCCTACAGTATGCATGAGGTACATATCATTTTCATTTTTAACAACCCCATCTCTTGTATCTTCACTTGAATACATAAATGTCTCCTGTAAATTTATCATGACAGTTGGTGTGACTTTAAAGTTGACACCGGCACCAAATGAAGGTGCAGCAAAATCAACTTTCTTGGGACTGATATCAAGATTTTTATCAAAAACTATGGCGCCACCTCCGACAAAAATATAAGGTCTTACAGCATATCGTGGAGCCAGAACATTGAATCTGAAATTAACGAGTGCCGAAGTGAACTCTCCGATAAAGTAACCGGGAGGACGATTATAACCAAAAGTTCCTTTGGTTATCAAGAGGTTCAAATCAAAATGACTGCTGATATATCTTGAAACAGAAATGCCTCCGACACCATAAACAGCCATATCAGTCTTGTAAAAATCATTACCCAGATCACCATTGTATTGAGTGATTCCGCCATGTAGTCCAAAATTCCATTTTTTGTCTTGTGTTTGGGCGTTACTGATTGTAATCATCACCAGACACGTGAATAATAATAGTAGTTTTTTCATTTTGATCATTTTAATATTAATGAAGTGCAAAGGTGTGGATCAAAATTCCGGATACAGTTACACAACTTTCCGAAAAACTTACATCATTCACACATTGGTTGTAATAAATTATAAATGAGTTACTTGTAAATTATTTTAAATCACTTCCGGTTTAAATTTCCGCTTCCTGACCTAAGTGTGAATCATGTAACTAATACAATTATTTATGTAACATATGCGCGGGTACGGTCATATACTTTTGTGATGATATTCAGGAGGTTTGATTTCATCTGAAAATATTTTAAAAACTACGGAAATTTTTTTGACAAATTCGGGAAAGCCACAGAAGAGAAGAATTGATATCAGATCAATTGAAATGAATCAGAAATACACGAATACTTTGTAAAAATGAAAAATGAAAAAATATAATCCAGTCAGGAAGGTTACAGGTTATGCGACTTTACAAACCGTCCGGCTCAGCGAAAAAACAATGGCAAAAACGGAAGAAGCAGGTAATTTCTTAACTGCTTTTGCTGATGTTATTCTGTTTATATCAAGTATAGTCAGAGAAACTTTTTCACGCAAATTTGAGTTAAGAGAGTTCTTTCACCAGTGTTTTCAAATAGGATATAAAACACTGCCACTCATCTCCGTCACTGGAGCCATTATGGGGTTGGTACTTACAATACAGTCCAGGCCGGTTCTTGTCGATTTCGGAGCGGTATCCATGCTTCCGGGTATGGTGGCTGTTTCATTGATCAGGGAAATGGGTCCTGTGATCACAGCACTTATCTGTGCCGGTAAAATCGGTTCAGGCATGGGCGCTGAGCTCGGTTCAATGAAAGTAACTGAACAGATTGATGCCATGGAAGTGTCGTCAACAAATCCAATCCGGTTTTTGGTTGTGACAAGAGTACTGGCAGCTACATTGATGATTCCTTTGCTGATTTTGTATGCAGACGCGATTGGATTGGTTGGAAGCTGGGCTGGCGCAAATTTAAAGGGAGAAGTAACTCTTTCATTGTTTTTTGCACAAGCATTCAGTGTGGTTGATTTTATGGATTTCTTTCCTGCTGTGATAAAATCATTCTTTTTTGGAGCGGTAATCGGATTGGTTGGAACCTATAAAGGGTATCATGCTGGTCGTGGGACTGAAAGTGTTGGTATTGCAGCTAATTCTGCTGTGGTTTTGGCATCACTGCTTGTGATAATTGTTGACATGATCGCTGTACAGGTTACTGATATGTTACTATAATGAGCACACAAACAATTGAAATACAGGATGAGGTGAAATCCTCCGGTCAAGTCCATGAGGCAGTGATTGAAATTAAAAATCTGAAGAAATCCTTTGCTGATCAGGAGGTGTTGAAAGATGTTTCATTGCAGCTTTTTAATGGTGAAAATCTTGTTGTACTTGGCAAATCGGGTAGCGGTAAATCTGTTTTAATCAAATGTATTGTTGCCTTACTAAGTGCAGATAGCGGATCAATAAATGTATTCGGTCAGGATTTAAATTCTTTGAATAACAATGAATTGGGTGAATTACGACAAAAAATTGGCTTTCTTTTTCAAAGTGGCGCTTTGTACGATTCCATGACGGTGAAAGAGAACCTTGAGTTTCCTTTACGAAGAATAAAAAGTAATCTGTCCGAAAAGGAAATTGTTGCAAAAATAGAGGAGGTACTTGAGAATGTTGGTCTGACCGATGCTTTATATAAAATGCCTTCACAATTGTCAGGAGGAATGCGAAAACGAATCAGTCTGGCCCGTACTATCGTTGTTGATCCAAAAATAATGTTGTACGACGAACCTACAACCGGCCTCGATCCTGTGACTTCCAATGAGATTAGTGAACTCATCAATGAAGTGCAGAAAAAGTATAAAACTTCATCAATAATCATCACACATGATATCAATTGCGCCCGTCAGACTGCTGACCGGATGATCATGTTACAGGATGGAGTTGTATATCTGGAAGGAAAATTAAAGGAATTTGAAACCTCATCAGACCCGATATTAAAATCATTTTTTAGTTAACCCATTGTTTATTAATAATATATACATTTCAAAAACAAATTATCATGCATTCACATTCTGAAAAATATAAAATACGACTTGGCCTTTTTGTAGCCGGTGGACTGGCTCTATTTCTGATCGCCATTTTTATCATCGGTAAACAAAAAAACCTGTTTAATCCCGTTTTTAAACTTACAACAACCTTTTACAATGTAAGTGGTTTGCAAGTTGGCAACAACGTACGTTTTTCTGGTATTAATGTTGGTACAGTTGACAAAATTAGCATTATCAACGATTCAACAGTAAGGGTTGATATGTTGGTAAGGCAGGAAATTAAACAGTTCATAAAATCGGATTGTGAAGTCGCCGTGGGTTCCGAAGGACTGATAGGCGACCGGCTGCTTGTAATCAGCCAGGGAAGTAGTGATGCTCCTTTGGCCAAAATTGGAGAAGAACTTGCATCTACCGAACCTGTAGAAGTGGATAATATTATGGCAAGTGTTGAAGTGTCGGCTGCTTATGTTGAAGTTATTACACAACAATTGGCTGAAATAATGGTTAAGATAAATAGTGGTAACGGGACTTTAGGCAGGTTGATACAGGATTCGACAATTGCCGAAAACCTGAACCAGACGATCGTCAATCTCAAGAAAAGTTCGAGAGGATTGGACGAAAATATGGAAGCTGTGAAACATAATTTTTTATTTAAAGGGTTTTTTAACAAAAAAGCCAGAGTTGCTGAAAGAAAGAAAAAGGAAGCTGAAGAAAAAGCAAAGCAGGACAAATTTTAATTGGCAAAAAGGAATTAATTTGCAAAGGCTGGAAAGTAACAGTTGAAACATTCAAAGTAGTTGAAATACATGAGATTAAAGTATTTTTTGATTTTTTTAATTGCTTCAGTTTCATCAATTGAATATGCCAGCGCACAGCAACCTGAAAAAAAGATTGATTCAACCAGGATTTACAAGAATATTGAATCATTTTCAGTCCGTAATAAATTCACAAAGCTAGCATACGGTTTTTTTTTCAAACCAACCGATGTTGGAACCAGAAAGAAAGTATATAAGAAAATTGTCAGAAAACCTTACAGCGCTCATGAAGGAAAGACAATCCGAAACATAAACATAGTTACACTTGATCCATTTGGCAATTCAATCGCTGATACTGTTGAAGTTACGCAAAACTACATTGCCAGAACCGGAAATTCACTGCATCTGAAAACACACGCTATTACCATTCGTAATCTTTTACTTTTCAAAAAAAATCAGGAATTTGATTCATTGCTGGTAAAAGAGTCTGAACGTTTGGTGCGCAGTATGGGTTATGTAACCGATGTTTCATTCACATTTAAAAATGCGTCAAAAAACTCTGATTCTGTCGATGTATTTATCAGAGAATTAGATAAATGGAGTTTGATCCCTGATTTTTCGGTTTCAGGTTCACGCGTAAAAGTTTCTTTGGCTGCAAATAACTTCGTCGGACTTGGACACGAATTTAATAACGGGTTTTCATGGCAACACACAACCGGAAATTCTTCCTTTTACACGAATTACTATATTCCCAATATCAATAACACCTATATCAACTCCACATTTCATTATGGATTGGATGAGAAAGGGAATACTGTCCGAAGTTTTGAAGTGGATCGACCGTTTTTCTCACCATTTGCTAAATGGGCTGCGGGCGTAAATTTTACCCAACTTTATCTGAATGAATATGTTGATTCTGGCGATACCTTGAAAATAAAGCAGGATTACAGACTGAACGCACAGGATTTTTGGGGAGGTAATGCACTTCAGGTTTTCAAAGGAAATACAGAAAATGACCGGACAACCAATTTTATTTCAGCAGCGCGGTTTTTACGTATCCGGTATCTCGAAAGGCCCGAAGTAATCGCTTACAACGAACATTTGTTCTTTAATGAAGATTTTTATCTGGGGAGCATTGGTATCTCAACCAGAAAATATGTGCAGGACAAGTATATTTTTAAATTTGGTATTACTGAGGACGTTCCTATTGGGAAAGTATATAGCGTCACCGGCGGCTTTCAGCAAATCAATGGCGTTGACCGATTGTATGCAGGGGCCAGGGTTTCATTTGGTAATTATCATCCATGGGGATATATGAGTGCCAACTATGAATTAGGGACATTTATCAGAAGTTCAATCGCTGAGCAAGGTATTTTTACTTTCAGTGTAAACTATTTCACGGGAATTGTTGAGGTTGGTAAATGGAAATTCAGGCAATTTATCAAACCGCAACTCACGATCGGGTTTAATCGGTTTGAATCGGATAGTTTAACAATAAATGATGGATTCGGGATTGCAGGATTCAATAGTAATGTACTAAAAGGAACAAGTCGCGCAGTGCTCACTTTTCAGACACAATCCTATAGTCCGTGGAATTTTATTGGTTTTCGTTTTGGACCCTATTTCATTTGTTCTTTTGGGATGCTAGGAAATGAAACGTCAGGTTTTAAGAACAGTAAAGCTTACTCTCAGGTCGGCCTTGGCGTTTTGATAAAAAACGATAATCTTGTGATCAATACTTTTCAGATTTCACTGTCCTTCTATCCTTCAATACCGGGAAATGGAAACAATGTGTTCAAGATAAATTCATTTGAAACACAGGATTTTGGATTCAAGGATTTTGAAATCGGTAAGCCAGCAACCATTGTTTTTCAATAGTTCGGTGCAATTGTGATTTAAAGAATTTAATTAACAGGAAATCATTGTATTAACTCAGACTGAAATCTTTCTTAAGCTCAAATATAACCTTTTCAAGTGTTTTTTCTAACAAAGCGATCAATTCAGCAATTTTTTGAATATTCTTTTTTTGCTTTGCATAATTCTCGATCGACCTGATAGGATCATGTAACGAATCAATCCCGAAGATGTCAAGTGTTGGTTTTAATTTGTGAACATTTTTGGCAATTTCATCATAATTTTCTGATTGCAAACCAGCAAGTACCTGAGAAAGTAAATCTGGCGTGGTTGTAAGGAAAATGCCGATCATATTTTTGATTACTTCTTCGTCGGTACCAATATACTCAATAAGCTTATCAAGTTTATAAACACAATCCGGATCAACTTTCATAGACCAGTTAGATTAAATTTTCTTTCATCATACGATAGATTGTCGATTTCCCTATTTCTAGTTTTTGGGCAACCTGTAAAACATTGCTGTTGTATTTGCGCAAATAATACCTGATTATCTTCCTGTTGTATTCTTCCAGGGTGTTTTCTTCCAATAAAAAGTTACCTGATAAATCTGTGGAATTGAATGAGATATGACTATCATCAATCTGATCGGTATCAGTCATGACTGTTGCAAGTTCCATGATGGCTTTGAGTTCACGAACATTGCCGGGAAATGAATAACGCATCAATTTGTTCTGGGCGTTTTCGGTGATTACCAGTCGTGGCATCTTGTTTTCGGCACAAAAATCATCAACAAAATACTTTGCAAGTAATAAAATATCATTGCCCCGGAAACGAAGTGGCGGAATCTCAATTGGCAATCCTAAAAGCCTGTAATACAAGTCTTCACGGAAGCTCCCTTTGTGAACCTCTTCGGTAAGGTTACGGTTGGTTGCTACAACAAGCCGTACATCAATCTTGATGGTATCATTTCCGCCAACACGTGTGAGCTCCCGTTCCTGAAGCACACGAAGCAATTTCGATTGCATATTCTGATCCATCTCTCCAATCTCATCCAGAAAAATGGTTCCGCCCTGTGCGAGTTCAAACTTTCCTATTTTTCGTGTGGCTGCACCTGTAAAACTACCTTTTTCATGACCAAACATTTCACTTTCAATCAGTTCACTAGGAATTGCAGAAACATTTACCGCTACAAATGGTTTTTTGGCACGTGTTGAATTATAGTGTATCGCTTTGGCAACCAATTCTTTACCTGTTCCTGTTTCGCCTGTTATTGAAACAGTGATGTTGGTTTTAATCGCTTTTTCGATCAGGCTGAAAATTTGTTTGATTGCCGGGCTATTGCCTTTTATTACGTTTCTAAACTCATATTTTTTACCGATTTCTTCTTTCAGATCACTTATTTCACGCTTTAACTGCAGGTTTTCACGTATCTTTTTGATTACATTCCACAGCCTGTCTTTCACATCTGAATCTTTTACGAAATAATCATAAGCACCTTCACGCAGCAAGGCAACAGCCGTTGAAATATCTTCCTGTCCCGATACAATTATGATCGGAATATCCATGTTTTCTTTGCGGATTTGTTTCATCACATCGAGACCCGACATATCAGGAAGACTATAATCAAGAGAAATCAGCGAAGGCGCCTTGAAAAGATTTTTTAAACAATCATTTCCAGTCTTGAAAAGATGAACCTCATTATCCGGGTTTAATGAAAGATGATGTTTTAACATCTCTCCATAAAAAATGTCGTCTTCTACAATAAATATGCGGAAAGCCTCCATAAATTCTCCTTTCAGTTAGTAGTCGGTATATCAATAAAACCCATTGATTCCTTGAAATTCATTAAAAAAACAAATTCTCATTTTTGGAATATGAACAAAAATAGGTATTTTTTTTAAAAAGGGCAATCTAATAACTGATTATTTTCACATGAATGTAACTTAATGTGCTCAACAGACATCATTTTTCGTGTTTTTTCGTTTGTATTGCTGTTTCTATTAAAAATCATGATTGTGATAGTGTGCAACTACATTGTGTATTTTTGATGCATATTTGATGCTAAAAGCAGATTTAAAGATGGGTTTTCGGATGGTTTTAAAGAAAGTCAAAATACTGATCATAGTGGTCTTTTTATCCGCAGTGGGCATCGTCATGTTTTTCTATCTTTCTATGCCTGTATATCAGTTTGTCGAACCACAACCTTTCCACGGTAAAGTTTTGCATAATCCATATCAGCATATCGACAGTGTTTCGTGGCGTAAATATAATTTTCAGGTGCAATCGCGCGCCTGGGGTGGGCTAACCGACGGCAGGGATAACTCTGATCACATGATTGACAGCATCTACAAGCTTTTTGGTTATGATTATGTGGCTACTTCTGATTACCAGAGGATTAATATGTATCATTCGGGCAGTAAACAATTTATTCCAACCTATGAGCACGGTTATAATATCCCCAAGATTCATCAGGTTTGCATCGGGGCAAAACGGGTTCTCTGGAGAGATTATTTTCTGTTTCAGACGTTGAATACCAAACAGCATGTAATCAATGAATTAAGATCTGATTGTGAGATAATCGCATTGGCCCACCCACGTTTAAAGGATGGATATTCGATATCGGACATGCAATATTTATCAGGTTATGATTTAATGGAAGTACTCAATAACTTCAGAATTTCTGATGAACACTGGGATGCTGCACTTTCCAGCGGGCATCGGTCATATATACTTGCCAATGATGATGCCCACAACGTTTTAAACAGCAATGAAGTTGGAAGACGATTTACTTTGATTCATTCAAATTCCCTGCATCGTGATTCCATTATCGATGCTTTACGAAACGGGGTTGCCTATGGCGTTGATTTCTATCGTGTGGATGATGAACCGATGGAAAAAAAAATGAAACGATCAAAATTTATTCCCTTTGTAAAACAAGCCAGACTTTTTGGTGATACACTGAAAATCAGAGTGAGTGAAACAGTCAAACATATTTATTTCATTGGTGATCACGGGAAGATCAAATTTGAAATGGATCAGGTCTCAGAAGCAAAGTATGTTATCGAAGAAAAAGATTCTTATATCCGGGTTGAAATTCATTGTAATGATGCCTCCGTTTTATATCTGAATCCAGTTACACGACAAGAGACAAACCAGGTGGAAAATCAGATTACGTTTAAAATAAACTGGTTACAAACCTGGATTCTTCGTTCGTTTGGCGTGATACTTTTGTTTTTTATAATTTTAATTTTCTGGTTTTTCATAAAGAGAAAGTCTGTTACTTGAAAATCAATGATCCATATATTCGTAAAGGATTCATAATCCTTATTATCACCAGTTTAGCGGTAAGATCTTTTCTTGCTTTTTGGCTCGAATTTGGAAACGATGAGGTATATTATGTGTTATACGCCTTATTTCCGGACTGGAGTCATTTTGATCATCCCCCTATGTTAGGTTGGCTGATGCAGCTCACAAGTTTGAATCTGTTATTGAATCATGAGTTTTTTTTAAGATCAGGATCACTTATTTTCATGACAATCAATACGGTATTGATATTCAAAATCGGAAAGTTGGTAAAAAATGAACGGGTTGGGTTTTATTCAGCCTTGCTTTATAATACCTCCATTTATTCAGCAATAATAACCGGTATCTTTATTCTTCCCGACACCCCACAAAATCTGTTCTGGATAATTTCTATGTGGTTGATATTGAATATTATAAATTTAGAGCCTGATACTTTAAAAGCACGAAAATTAATGTTGCTTACCGGATTAACAATCGGTTTAGGAATGATTTCAAAATATACCTCTGTTTTTTTGTGGGTTGGTATCATCACTTATATCATGTTTTATGACAGGCGATGGTTACGACAGTTTTCTCTTTATATGTCATTAATAATTAGCTTATTGTGTTTTTTTCCGGTTCTCTACTGGAATTTTTCGAATGACTTCATCAGTTTTGGATTTCACACAGGCCGTATAGCCTGGAATGGTAACCCTATCAGGTTTGATTATTTCATGACTGAATTTTTTGGTGGTATAATTTATAGTAATCCAGTTAATTACGTCATTATTGTTGTGGCTGTTGTTGCATTTTTCCGAAAGAAAATTAACCTGGAAAAGCCTTATAGTTCAATTTTGTTTTTGCTTAGTCTTCCTTTAATATTCACTTTTCTCTTTTTCTCTATCTTCAGATCCACTTTACCACACTGGACCGGACCGGCTTATAATTCGTTAATTATTGTGGGCGCAGTCTGGCTCGAATCTATAACAATACGGAAACCTGGTTTTTTCAAATTGCCGGTCATGATAAAATTATCTATCATATTGGTTATCATCATCCTTACCATTGGGAGTTTGCAAATTAAATTCGGATTTATTCCGTTTCAGGATCATGCTGAATATCACAGGATCGGTAAAAATGATGTGACCATGGACATGTATGGCTGGCGTGAAATAAAATCGGCTTTTGAAAAGACACAAAAGCGGTTGATTACCGAAGGGAAGATGAAGCCAGAATGCTCGTTAATTGGTGAGAATTGGTTCCCACTGGCCGATTTCGATTTTTATGTGGCACGTCCTTTAAGTATGAAAGTTTTTGCGATCGGCAGTCTTGATAAAATTCACAAATATCATTGGATTAACGAAGAATCTGGTGGTTTTCAGTTGGGGAACGATTATTTTTACCTGACCACAAGCCGCGATTATAAACATCCGGAACAGATTTTTCCACAAATGTTCGGTCAGATTATTCCTTCTGATACCATCACAATTGATAGAAATGGGAGACCGGTAAAACGTGTTTTTGTTTTTCTGCTGAAGGATTTAAAACTCGTGCCAAATAATTAATTTTTCCGTTTTACATAAAAATCCAAAGTTTATTCACATATTTTCAATGCTTTAACCCTAGAGCATATGAAATCTGTACAAGTTATAAAGTTTCCTTATCATTGAATTTTATACATCAATATTGGAATTCTATAATAACTATCAGTAAAATACATCCTACTATTGTATCGTGATATTTCAAATTAGTGACGGAAATTAATTCTTTACTATTATTAATAAAATTAATGAATATGAAAAAGTTTACTATTATTTCAACAGCTTTATTTTTAATGCTGGGCATTTTTGCTGTTTTACCAGTTAAGGCACAGCAAAATTGTGAACCGGTTAATCAGTCGGCATCAAATATTACAACGCATGCTGCCGAGCTTAGTTGGGACGGATTAACAGGCGACACCTGGGTGCGTTACCGTCCTACTGGCGACCAGGGCAATTTTCATTTTCGTTTTGCCGATACTTCAAACACAGTCTCACTGAATAATTTGATGTCAAACGCAGAGTACACGTGGGAAATTAATACATACTGTGATGGCATCTGGACTGGCTACGGTTGGCCTCAGAGTTTTATCACGCTGGAAGATACGCTTGCCTGTATTCCTTTGAATCAGCAAGCCAATGAAATTGCAGGTCACAGTGCTTTTCTGACCTGGGAAAATCTCACCGGCGTTTGTGAAGTTCGGTATTTTCCATCAGGAACAACTGATTATCTGATCCGTAATGCGCATCATAATAACAATGTTCACTTAATAAATTTGTTGGACGAAACCGATTACACATGGGAAATCAGGACTTTTTGCGATGGACAATGGACTGAATTCGGGTGGGCTGAATCTTTTAATACAATCGCCGATACCGTTGTTTGTGAACCAATTAACCAACTTTCATACGATATTACCGCCCATAACGCAACACTTAGCTGGGAAGGTCTGTCAAGTCCGACCTGGGTGCGTTACTTCGAAACCGGGAGTCCAAATCCAGTTTACAGATTCAGGTTTGCCGGAACAACCAATTCAGTGAGTTTAATGCATTTGCAGGATAGTACAGATTATACCTGGGAAATCAATACTTTTTGTAATGGGGCATGGACTGGCTATAGCTGGTCTCAAAATTTTGTAACAAATTTAGATACAGTTATATGTGAGCCAACAAACCAATTGAGTCAGAATATAACAGGAAATTCAGTCGATTTGAGTTGGGAAGGTTTGACCGGCCCTGTCTGGGTAAGATATAAAGTGATTGGTGCTGATTATCACCATTATCATTATCAGTTTGCTGATTCTGCCAACTCGGTTTCCTTGTTTAACCTTCATGAAAATGCAACTTACAGTTGGGAATTAAATACATTGTGCAATGGATTCTGGACTGGCTACAGTTGGGAAGCTACTTTTACTACAACCGAAGATACAACGACTTTCAATTGTGAGCCTATGAATCAACTTGCGGGTGATGTTACAGATCATTCAGTGACATTGACGTGGGAAGGTTTGGATAATTACACATGGGTTAAATACCAACGTGTTGGTAGTGATAATCCTCATTACAAATACGCCGGACTGGAAAATACTGTAACGCTTCATCAGTTGATTGATTCAGCAACATACATTTGGGAACTGAATACCTGGTGTGATAACGTCTGGACAGGATATGGCTGGGAAGCAAGTTTCACAACCTTAACTGACAGTATTATGCCATCACAAAGTTTCAATAACGGTGGCGGAAATTCTACCAAACAGATTGCAGTTGAAAATAATTTATCAGGTTTGCTCCTTTATCCAAATCCGGTAGCTGACGATCTGAACATCACTTATACTGCCGAAATGACAGGATCGTATCATATTCGCATTGTAAATGTGCTTGGCTCTGTAGTATTTGATGCACAAGGTATTTCTGTTGAAGGTGAAAACATCATTGAATTAAATATCAGTGATTTGAAAAATGGATTGTATTCAGTTATTCTCGAAACAGGAAATACAGTAAGTCAGTTAAAAGTAATTAAGAATTAGTGATTTTGAAATTAGTTCATTGTAATGCGGCTGCCCGGTTTCGGGCAGCCGCTTTTGTTTAAGGTATTAGGTAATTATTTTACTCGTACCTCAATGAAATGGATGGATTCAGCGAAGCAATCTTAATGGTACGGTAACTGATGGTTGCCATTGCAATGACTACTGAAATCAGAATGCCGCCAAGAAAATCAAATGCATTTAACTGAATACGATAATGAAAATTCTGGAGCCAGTCTTCAGCAATAAAAAAGATGAACGGACACGCAATAAAGCTTGAAATAGCAAGTAGTAAGCCGATTTCTTTGGCAATCATGAGCCAGATTGAGTAAATGGATGCGCCAAATGTTTTTCTTACACCAATCTCTTTGGTCCGCAATTGCATCGTGAATGCGGTTAATCCATAGAGTCCGAGTGAGGCTATCAAAATGCCAAGAATAGTAAAAAGTACCGAAAGCTGTGCATTCTGTTTCTCTTCTCGATAAAGTCGTTCGTAATCTTTATCCATAAAAAAATACTGCATCGGATTATTATTGGTAAAACTACCCCAGGCGTTTTCAATATCGTAAATAACCGATTTTGGCGTGTTTTCTGCCAGTCTGATGCTCACGAATCCAAAATTTATGTTTTCATTTTTAAACCGGAAAATGTATGGATTAATTTCTGATCTTAATGATTCATGATGAAAATCATTGACTACACCAATAACCGGAAGTGGAATAACCTCAGTATTGGATTGGTTGCCAGTCTTGAAACGGATTTCTAACGGATTGATTAATAAGTATTTATTTACTGCTGCCTGATTTACCAGACAAGCGCTTTTATCGGTTTGGGTTTCAAAATCAAAATTTCTTCCGTCAGCGATTTTAATTTTGTAAGTCTCAAGAAAATCATAATCTACCCAGTTAGTCTGAAGTAGAAACGTTTCATCAGGCCGGCCAAAAATCATATAGCCATTGTTGTTATTGTTATGGCCCGGAACAGCTGTTGAAGCAGTTACTGACTGGATTCCGGGTATTTTCAGAAGGGTGTTTTTGAAACTCAATATCTGAGATTTAAGCGCGGATGCCCTGCTGATAACCAATACATTTTCTTTATCGAATCCCAGGTCTTTTTCAAGCATAAAACTGATTTGCCTGAACATAATTATCGTACCGACAATAAGAATTATTGAAAATGAAAATTGAATTATTACCAATACACTACGGAGTGTTAATTTTTTACTGTTGGTTAATAGCTTGCCTTTCAGTACGATAGCAGGTTCGAATGAGGAGAGGTAAAAGGCAGGATAACTTCCGGCAAGTAATCCGAAAACAGTTGCCAACAGGAAAATACCTGGTAACAAAGCCGGGCTTGACAGAAAATCAAGTTTTAATCGAAGATCCAGTAAATTGTTGATATAGGGTAGAAAAAGTTCAGCAATAACAAGTGCTCCCAGAACTGCCATATAAGATAAAATGATGGTTTCGAATAAAAACTGCCATATCAATGCTTTTGATGATGAGCCGCTTACTTTCTTGATGCCAACTTCTTTTGCTCTTTTTGAAGCCTGTGCGGTTGATAGATTCATGAAGTTAATGCCGGCAATTATAATGATAAGTATTCCTATGATGCCAAAAATTGTCAGGTATTTTGGGTCGTTTGCTGGTTTTAAATCCTGTTCGATCGAAGGGTCGAGATGTGCCTCTGTCAAGGGTTGAAAAAACATGCTGTAGGTATTCCCTTTGGATGAAAATTCTTCAATTGAAATGCCAAGATATTTTGTTATTTGAGGTCCTACATATTTGACTATCATGTCTTTAATTCTTTCATTTGCTTTCTCCACATCTGCATCCGGGTAGAATAAAATATAGGTTTCAAAACTATTTGAAAGCCATTCATTGTCGTTCGATCTTCGGTTTGTCATAAACGACCCGATTATATTGGCGCTGAAATGCGTGTTTTCGGGAATGTCCTGCATGATACCGGTAACCCTGTAATGAATGGAATCGTTGCCGATTAAAATCATTTTGTCGATCGGATCTACATCGCCGAATATTTTTTTTGCAGTGCTTTCAGACAGGACCAGGGTGTGGGGTTCATTCAGAATATTATCTTTTTCACCACGTAATAAATTGATTGTAAAGAATTTGAAAAATGATGAGTCAGCTTCTAAAAAATGTTCCTCAGTGAAGAAATGTTCTTCATATTTTACTATGGTTTCATCCCAACCATTCATCCGCAAGAAATTTTCAACCTCTGGAAATTCATTTCGCATGGTAGGCCCTATCGGAGAGGCCGTTGAGGTGGCTCTCAATTCCTGGCCGCCAATATTTCCATGTAATATCACACGGTAAATCCTGTCTTTGTTATGATTATATTGGTCATAACTCATTTCATAATTGATGAAAAGGCCGATGATCAAACTACAGGCAATACCAACGGAAAGGCCGAGTAAATTGATTAATACGTATGATTTTTGCCTGCGAAGTGCCCTGAAACTGTATTTGATAAGATTGTTTATCATGTGTTTAGCTTTTTAACTGCATGAGAACTGATTCATAGGACGTTTAATTAAATCTGTTGTTACAATATTCCTTTCTTTTTTGGGAATAAAGTTCTTGCCTGATTGATAATCTCAATTCTGTTTCAATCACAAAAATACCTCTTTTGATTTCGAAAAGCATAAAACCTGATTCAAAATCTTGAAGTGAAATTCCAAATATAAAACCGGTTAATAAAACTACCCAATGAATCATTTTGACGGTCGGATGTATGGCTGCATGGTTGATTGCAATATCTTTGCAACACAATTAAAGAATCATTATAAAATGAAAAACAGCTTCAAACCGACTTCTTACAAACTTAAATCTGTAGCGACGGAAACTATGTTTGATGATGCAGGCTGGACGCTTGATGCGCCCGGCGAAACAGTCCCTTCTCTGATCCGTGCGATTTACCTTGATAAGCAATTACAGTTGTTTGATGAGGATTTTGGATTATATAAATATGCATCGTGGCTGCCTGTCAGACAGATGTTGAAAGGATCATCCGCACCAGTTACCTATAAAAGTGAATCTCTTGGTAAATATTTGGGATTAAGTAATTTATATATTACTTTCAGTGGTTACTGGCCCGAAAAAGGAGCAAAAATGCCAACCTGTTCTTTCAAGGAAACAGAAGCTTACAGTGTTTGCGGACGAATGGATCTGGATAGTAAAAATGTTTTGGTTGTTGCCTCAGCCGGAAATACAGCAAGGGCTTTTGCCAGGGTTTGTTCTGACAACCAGATTCCACTGCTACTTTGTGTCCCGTATGACAATGTGGATGCCTTGTGGTTTGATTCTCAATTAAATGATTGTGTAAAATTGCTCTGTGTCGAAAGTGGAAGCGATTATTTCGATGCCATTCATCTTTCAAATATGGTTTGCAAAATAGATGGTTTCTTCGCCGAAGGTGGAGCTAAAAACGTTGCCCGACGCGATGGAATGGCAACAACAATGCTCTCTGCCACAACATTCATTGGAAGAATTCCTGACTATTATTTTCAGGCTGTCGGAAGTGGAACAGGCGCAATTGCTGCCTGGGAAGCAAACCTGCGTCTATTGGATGATGGGCGTTTTGGTACAAACAAGATGAAATTGATGGTTTCTCAAAACAAACCATTTATTCCAATGTATGATGCATGGAAAGCCTTGTCCCGTCAGATGTTGCCTTTTGAAGACGCATTGGCCCGAAAGGATGTTGAGGAGATTTACGCGAAAGTGTTGTCAAACCGCAAACCTCCCTATCCGATTACCGGAGGTCTTTATGATGCCTTGACCGATTCAAAGGGTGATGTTTTGATTGCATCCAATGAAGAGGGACTCGCTGCTGGGCAATTATTTAAAGAACTTGAAGGCATTGATATACACCCGGCTGCTGAAATTGCAACAGCAACTTTAATCCAGGCAGTTCAAAATCAGAGTGTTGATAAAGAATCAGTTGTAATGCTTAATATAACAGGCGGGGGAGAGGAAAGATTCAAAAATGACCACGAAATCCAGTATATGGAACCCGATTTTATTTTCCCGATAAGTATTAGTCAGGATGAATTGGCAGAAGAATTGAGGAAATTAAGGTTTTAAGTTTTTTCAATTGCCACTGACTTAAGTCAGTGGCAATTGAAGACTTTATATCATCTTTTTAGGATCAACCCATTCGGTAAATTGTTCATCAGTAACAAGTCCAAGTTCCAATGCTGATTGACGTAAAGTAAGATTTTCCTTGTGTGCTTTCTTGGCAATTTTTGCCGCATTATCATAACCGATATGCGTATTCAGGGCAGTTACGAGCATCAGTGAGTTTTCCATATTAGCCTGAATTTTGTCTTTCACTGCAACTGTTTCTGTAATTGCGTGTTCAGTAAAACTAACACAAGCATCACCCAATAAACGGGCTGATTGTAGTAAATTACTGATCATCACTGGTTTAAAGACATTCAATTGAAAATGACCCTGCATACCACCAATAGTAATTGCAACATCATTTCCCATAACCTGTGTACATACCATCGTCATTGATTCTGCCTGTGTCGGATTTACTTTGCCCGGCATAATGCTTGAACCTGGTTCGTTTTCTGGCAACATAATTTCTCCGATGCTGCAACGAGGGCCAGAGGCAAGTAAACGAATGTTGTTTGCGATATGCATCAGGCTTACTGCCAGTTGTTTAAGTGCACCTGAGGTTTCGACAATCGCATCATGGGCCGAAAGGGCTTCAAATTTATTTTCTGCTGTACGGAAAGGAAGTCCAGTAAGTTTTGCGATGTTTTCAGCAACTTTAACCGTATAACCTTTGGGTGTATTGATACCGGTACCTACTGCCGTTCCACCCAAAGCCAGTTCGCTGAGGTGATCGAGTGTTGATTTCAATGCTTTGATTCCATGATCGAGTTGTGAAACATAGCCTGAAAATTCCTGTCCGAGGGTAAGTGGTGTGGCATCCATTAAATGGGTGCGTCCTGTTTTAACAATATCCTTAAACTCATCAGCCTTTGCTTGAAGTGCATCACGCAGTAAAGCCAAACCCGGAAGTGTGACCTCATTAATGAGTTTATAAGCTGCAATATGCATGGCTGTAGGGAAAGTATCATTTGACGACTGTGATTTGTTCACATCATCATTTGGATGGATGGTTTTTTTTGCATCGTCCAGACTTCCGCCCTGTATCACATGCGCACGGTTTGCAACTACCTCATTTACATTCATATTACTCTGTGTACCTGAGCCGGTTTGCCAGATGACGAGTGGAAAATTATCGTCCAGTTTTCCCTCCAGTATTTCATCACAGGCCTGAGAAATCAAAGTGCATTTTTCTGAAGGTAAAACTCCCAACTCCATATTGGTTATTGCGGCTGCTTTCTTAAGATAAGCAAAAGCATAGATAATTTCTTTGGGCATCGAAGCCTCAGGTCCAATACGGAAATTATTTCTTGAACGTTCTGTTTGTGCACCCCAATACTTTTCAGATGGAACTTCAACCGGTCCCATGGTGTCTTTTTCAATTCTGATTTTCATAATAGTATATGTTTTATAAAAGGTTAATTGAATTTTTTATCGATCCGAACAATAAGTTGTTGTAACTCATCATTGATTCTAAGAATCTGATTTTGAAATGTTTCAAATTCGGAAGGTTGGAGTATTGACAATTGCGTACAGATTAGCAAAAGTGTTTCAGTCTGCATCAATGCTGAAGAAGCATTTTGCAGAAATGGCTTGCTGTCCATATTGATTCTGGAACTGATACCCGATGCAATGAAAACCGGAATATCTGTGGAACTGTTTCTCAGTTTTCTGGTTAATCCTTCTTTTTCGTCGGGCGGAAAAGTGGAGGTGACCATATAGATCATTTTAACAAAATCCATCAGGTTTTTCCAGACTGGCAGTTGTTCATAAGGCCGTTCAACTTTCATAATATTATGATTTACAGTATTTTATTAATGAGTTCAGGTGGATCTGCAATGATTGCTGACGTATCCGTTGTTACAATAGGTCTTTGAAGAAGGTTTGGAAATGAGACAATCAGGTCGATCAATTCATTTTCTGTTAATTGTTTGCCTTTGATAAAGGTGTTGTATTCATCTTCTTTTTTTCTTAACAGTTCTTCAATTTGAAAACCGGTTTTCTTCAGAATTGTGCGTATTTCGCTTTCAGATAAAGATTTCTTCATATACTCAATGATCTCAAAATCAATATTTTTGGATTTCAGAAATTCCAATCCGGCTCTTGATTTCTGGCAACGTGGGTTATGATAGATTTTTATCAAGTTATTTTTTTTAATGAATACAATGACAAAAATAATGGAAAATGAACTTGTTTTTCGGATATGGCAGTATTATACTTTGATTTTTTAATTGGAAGCGTTTAGAAGATTAAGTCAGCAGCAGCTTAGAGTTAATTAGAAAATTGAAAATGCAAAATAAAGTGCAAAACTCAAATTGCAAATCGAAAAATGTAAAAAACCCTAAAGACTTTAATGGCAGTGAATTAATCAAAAAATGAACCTGTTTATCCACAAAATGGTATCTTTGATGGGGAAGTTATTGTTGTTTAAAAAGTAAATTGTGCGTAAAGCTATTGCGCTATGAGCAGAGGATTTGTGAAAGAAGATGATCAGGAAGAAATTCCGATGGTGCCACCCAGGGCAAATTTGCCGGAAGGAGTAACAAACTATGTTACCCAAACGGGTATGAATGAATTATTGGCCGAAAAACAGAAACTGACCGACGAAAAGGATCAGTTGGACAGATCGAACGAAAATGAACGGCGCATTGCTCTTAATTATATCAATGCAAAATTGCTATTGCTGAACCAACGGATTGGTGAAGCCAAAATCATTCAACTGCACGAACAACCGCAGCATGAAATAAGGTTTGGTGCAACCATTACCCTCAAAACTGCAGCAAACCAAAAGATTCAGACGTTTCAGATTGTGGGGGTGGATGAGGCCAATATTTCAAAAGGTAAAATCTCTTTTCTGTCGCCTTTGGTTAGGGTATTACTCAATAAAAAAACCGGCGAAAAGGCAGTGCTGAAACGAGACAAGGATGAAATTGTTTTTGAAATCGTGGCGATCGCTTACCGGTAAACACAATTATCCGACACATTCAATCAGAGCCGGAATTTATAAAACCGGTTACTGAATGCCCCGTTGCTGTCGCACGACTCTGTCACGTGGTGCATCAGTAATTACAAATTCCATAATCATGAGGAAGGGTGCAACTAATCCCTCCCAAATTCCATCAGAAAAGCCTTCAGAAAATCGTTGATTTTTCCATCCATCACCGCCTGTACATTCGAGGTTTCATGGCCGGTACGGTTATCTTTCACAAGTTTATACGGATGCATCACATAAGAACGGATTTGTGAACCCCATTCTATTTTCTTCTTCGTTCCTTCAATCTTGTCTTTGGCGTCCTGTTTTTTACGAAGCTCAATCTCATACAATTGAGAACGAAGCATTTGCAATGCTTTCTCGCGGTTTTGTCCCTGCGAGCGTGTTTCCTGACATTCGATCACCAATCCTGAAGGAGCATGACGCACCCTGACTGCCGTTTCCACCTTGTTTACATTTTGTCCGCCAGGTCCGCTCGACCTGAAAGTGTCCCAGGAAATGTCGGCCGGATTTATTTTTATGTCAATATTGTCATCCACAACCGGATATACATACACAGAAGCAAATGAAGTATGCCTGCGGTTGGCCGAGTCGAAAGGCGAAAGTCTCACTAAACGGTGGACGCCATTTTCACCTTTCAGATAACCAAACGCATATTCGCCTTCTAACTCCAATGAAACACTTTTGATACCTGCAACTTCACCATCCTGTAAATCAAGTTGTTTCACTTTGAATTTATTATCCTCAGCCCACATGAGGTACATACGCATGAGCATCTCGGCCCAATCCTGACTCTCGGTGCCGCCTGCACCTGAATTGATGTTTACGATAGCAGATAATTTATCTTCTTCGCCACTCAGCATATTCCAGAATTCAAGTTCCTCAATCTGAGCCAGACATTTGTTATAGGCTTCCTGCACATCTTCTTCGGTTGCTTCATCACCTTCAAAAAACTCCTGTGTGAGAGACATTTCTTCATAAAGTGTTTCGGCAAGCTTATAGCCATCTGTCCAGCGTTTTTTATCCTGAATGGTTTTCAGAAGCTGTTCAGCTTGTTTGGGATTGTCCCAAAAATCAGGCGCATGTGTGCGCTCATCGTGTTCTTCTATTTCAACCTGTTTGCGTTCGATGTCAAAGGTACCTCCATAAAGCTTCAAGCCTTTTCCGCAACTCTTTTTGATGCTCAGTTGTTATCATTTTTGTTTATTGTGTTAATTTCAAATATGGTTAGAAGTTCGACTTCGTGCTTCCGACATTTAAAAAAAGTCTATTTTATAATTTCCTATTAACCACCTCCCAGACCAATCCTGATTCAAAGCCTTTCTGTATGGCATACTGCGCTTTTTTTGCTTTCTCTAATCGTTCGTTGGATGCTTTTACTTGTTTTGTCTCGATAATATGCTGCAGAATAGATAGATATTCATCCTCATCCATTTCTTCAAAAGCTTTCTGAATAAGCTCAGGTTTGATTCTTTTTATCTGTAAAGCAGCTTTTATTTTATTTCTTCCCCATTTATTTGAACGAAGTTTTCCTTTTGCAAAAGCCCTCGCGTATCGTAACTCATTCAACAGATTTTCTTGCTCAAGAAGTTCAATTATCTTCAGGATATCTGATTTTTCAGCTTCCAGACCAGTGAGTTTCTCAATCACTTCATTGCGATACCGCTCCTGGTAATCACAAAAACGTCTGGCTTTGTCAAGTAAAATCTGAAATTGATCCGTCATGATTTAAATTTTGATAATGAAAAACGTATCTATGGATTTGTGAAGCTATGGAGGGTAACGTCAAATTGCAGTACCGAGTTGGCAGGAATTTTTCCGGTTGCCTGACTACCATAGCCCAAAGCCGACGGAATTAGCAGTTTAATTTTGCCACCAGCTCCAATGAGTGGAATTCCTTCTTGCCATCCTTCGATCATTTGGTTTAGTTCGCCCGTGAAATTAGTGCTTTGGTCAAAAACGGTTCCGTTCAGTAGTTTACCAACATAACCAACAGTAATAGAAGCTTCATCTCCTGGTTTTTCAGCACTGCCGGCCGTATTGATTATGTAGTGAAGACCGCTTGCAGTGGATTGCGCTTCAAGCTGGTTGTCGGTCAGGAATTGTTCGATTGCAAGCTGATCAATTTGTGCCTGTGTAACTACTTGTTTCTCGCCGCATGAATAGGCAAACAAGGCAGTTGTAATGAGTATGAATAACAGTTTACGCATTTTTCTAGGTATTTTCATTTGAAATAAGTTTCTTAACCAATTCAGGTAATTTTTCAGCGGCAGTACCACGGATGATTTCGATTTTTCGACGCGATTGTGGCTCTGCTTTAGGATCGATGAGCATTACCGGCGCATTGAACGGAACATATTCAATAAGCGACGCAGCCGGATAAACTACCAGGGATGTTCCTACAACAATCATTATATCAGCAGTTTGCGTTATTTTTATAGCTGTTTCAAACTGTGGAACCTGTTCTCCGAACCACACAATATGGGGTCGTAACTGCGCGCCATCTTCAGCCAAATCACCAAGTTTGATTTCCCAGTTTTCAGTTGTATAAATCAGATTTGGATTTCTTGTACTCCTTACTTTACTGAGTTCACCATGCAAATGTAAGACACGGCTTGAGCCAGCTCTTTCATGCAGATTATCAACATTTTGTGTGACGATCTCAACGTCAAAATATTTTTCAAGGTCAACCAAAGCATAGTGTCCTTTATTAGGCTCAACCTCATGCATTTGCTTACGGCGAGCATTGTAGAAGTCGAGGACTAATTTTGGGTTTCTTACCCAGGCCTGAGGTGTGGCAACTTCTTCAACAGGATGATTTTCCCATAGTCCATCGGAGTCCCTGAAAGTTTTTATTCCACTTTCGGCACTCATACCTGCTCCGGTAAAAACAACTATTTTCCTCATGTCATTGGATGAAATCTATGCAAAAGTAATGATTAATGCCCGTTTCGGGGTGCCGAAATTCATAAAAAACAAAAAGAGGCAAATGAATCTCATCGCCTCTTTCTACAAAATTTATCTGAAATCTAGAATAATTTCATATCATCCAGTACTTTCATAACACTTTTTACTGAATCAGCCGACTCATGAAGTAGTATCTTTTCGTCTTTGTTTAAGTCAACTTCAATAATTTCTTCGATACCGGCGCGTCCTAATTTTACAGGAACTCCAAGATAAACATCTTTCAGACCATATTCACCCTGCAGAAGGGTGCAAACCGGGAAGATTTTTTTCTGATCGTCAACAATAGCCTCAACCATCTGGGCAGCAGCAGCACCCGGTGCATACCAGGCTGAGGTTCCCATCAGATCAACCAACTCACCGCCACCTTTTTTAGTCCGGTCAACGATTTTACCAAGTTCTTCATTGCCAAGAAGTTCTGTCACCGGAATACCTGCAATGGATGTGTATCGTGGTAGCGGGACCATGGTGTCGCCATGACCGCCCATCAACAAGGCATGAACGTCTGAAGGAGAAACATCAAGCGCTTGTGCAAGGAAAGCACGGTAACGCGCTGTATCAAGTGTACCAGCCATTCCGAAGACTTTGCGTGAAGGTTTGTTGCTTGCCAGATATGCCGCGTAAGTCATAACATCCAAAGGATTTGAAACTATGATAATGATCGCATCCGGTGAGTATTTTACAGCTTTTTCGGTTACATCTTTTACAATTGCGGCATTGGTTTTAATCAAATCATCGCGCGACATGCCCGGTTTACGTGGCAAGCCCGAGGTGATAACGATAACGCCCGAACCTTTGGTTTTTAGATAATCATTCGTTGAACCAATTACACGGGTGTTGAAGTGATTGATAGGCGCTGTCTGCCAGATATCCAGGGCTTTGCCTTCCGCAGTGCCAAGCTTGATATCAACCAAAACGACCTCTTTACATAAATTCTTGTGAGCGATTACGTTAGCACAAGTAGCACCCACATTTCCGGCACCGATTACTGTGATTCTTTCCATAATGTTTTAGATGTTTTGATGAATTATTTAGTTTTTATAGATTATCATGAATTTCTTAGTCAAATCAGTATCATTCACAAATATAAGAGAATTTGATTCAAACAAACATGTATATTATTTCATAATTTAATTTCAATATCATAACTAACATTTAATCAGAAAATTATAACAGAGTACTACCAATTTCAAACAATAAACTATTTTATCTGAGGTAACCTTCCGATGGTGTAAGGTATCTGCATCTCATCCATCTTCACTTCAATTTCGCTGAGATTTTTATCGATGTTTTTCAATTTCTCCAAAACAACCGGTAATTCCTGATGCATGATTTCATAATTCATTTTCATTGTTTGTGTAGGTTCTGTTAGGCTTGACCAACAAGCTTCGATAATTGCTCCCAATCGATAATTCAGTGAAACCTGTTCTGGTGGAACTTCTTCAAAACTGGCTTTCACAGGTGAACCATTCATGATAAAGTTTATGTCAAAGAGTTGATCAGCAATGACTTTAGTCTGTTCCATCAACGCAGTAGTATTTTCATTTGACAGTTGCAGACTCTGACGGATGTTCTCATTCCGGCTTTTCATATCACCTGCAAATCGCTCGGTTCCGTCAGTTACACGCCATAAGTCGGTAAGTTTTTGCATAAACAGAACCATCTCTTCTGTATTTGGTTCCTTTATAGAAGAATTATTTAAGACAACAGCTTCAAATACAACCGGTTCTGCAAGTTTTGTAACAGTGCCATTCTGGTTCATTTCCATTGAAACAGTGTATTTTCCGGGTAAAGCGGGGAAACCATCCTGCTGATTCTGTGTTGGCTTAAAATCTTTGGTATTCTGGGCTGATTCCTGCGAATAACGCAGTCTCCAGTTAACACGGTTGATGCCGGTTTTGGCTTCTTCATGTATTTTTCTGACTACATTTCCCTGTTCATCCCGAATCGTAAAAATGAGGTATGCCGAAGTTTCGTCTTGTTCCTTACGTAATTCATCCCGTGAAGGTTGTGGAATGGGTTCTGATTTTTCGAAAAGTTCTTTTTCCTTTTTCAGCCGTATCTGCTTTGCTGTCTCAGGAACTTCTTTAAGATAATAGCTGAAAGTTGCGCCAAATGCGGGATTAGGTGCGTGATACGGCATAGATCCTTCACCATAACGGGCGCCCTCTTCAACATACATCAAGGCGTTTTTTACCGGGAAAAGTATCGCTTTTTCATCGCGTAATTTTTTAGCAGAAATTGACCGCAACAAACTATAATCATCCAGAATAAAAAATCCTCTGCCAAAAGTGGCAATTACCAGATCATTTTCACGTTGATGGATTGCAATATCCCTTACCGCGACATCAGGCATCCCTGCCATCAGTTTTGTCCAGAGTTTTCCGCCATCCGCACTGAAATAGAAACTGAATTCTGTTCCAGCAAACAGGATTTCCTGATTCACAAAATCCTGGGCAATGGTATGTACAGTTTCTTTTGGAAGGTTTGAACTTATTGAGGTCCAGCTTTTTCCCTTGTCATTACTTTTTAAAACATAGGCTTTGAAATCATCATTCTGGATATTGTTAAAAGTAGCAAACACGACATTTTCATCCAGTGTTGAAGGAAATATATCACTTACAAAAGTGTAAGCCGGCACGCCTGGAAACTGATCTGTTTTGCGCCAGTTTTTGCCATCATCTTCACTCACCTGAATAATTCCATCGTCTGTTCCAACATAAAGCAATCCTGCTTTCAATGATGATTCTGCCAATGCAACAATAGTTCCCCATTGTGAAGTAGATACATCTTTCATCACTGCACCTGATGGCCAGTATTTTCCCATTACCTTGAATTGATTCCGGTCTTCATTTCGGGTCAGATCTTCACTGATTACTTCCCATGATTGTCCGCGATCATCACTTTTGAAAAGCTTATTGGCTCCCATATACAATCTTGTCGGATTGTGCGAACTCAGAATAAAAGGTGCGTCCCAGTTCCAGCGGTAATGCAGTTCATCTTTACCGGGTTCTGGTTTTATTTTGACACTTTCGTTGCTTTTTTTGTCGTAACGATAGATGTTTCCGTATTGATAAGCCGAATAAACAATATTTGTATTACCAGGTTCAATGGCTTGCCAGAATCCATCACCTCCAAGAGTCACAAGCCATTCGGCACTGGTTACACCGCCACTGTTGGTATTGCGCGAAGGCCCGCCAAAACTGTTGTTATCCTGTGTGCCTCCATAAACCCAGTAAAATGGTTCAGAATTGTCAACATTGACCCGATAAAACTGGGTTACAGGAAGATTGGTTTTGTGAATATAGTTGGCACCATCGTCAAATGTTTCATACATACCTCCATCACCGCCGATCATCCAGTGTTTGGTGTCGGATGGATCAATCCACAAAGCATGGTCATCCACATGACGATTGTTTAAGCCAAGATCATTCCATGTTTTGCCGCCATCGTGGGTAACTTTTGAAACCGTTTCAACTGAATAAACGGTATTCGGGTCAACCGGATCGCAATAAATTTCGTTGTAGTATTGTCCCAGACTGGTATAATCACTCATCTTTTCGAATGAAACGCCACGATCTGTCGAGCGGAAGAAACCACCGGCATCGTCAGCGGCCTCAATAATGAGGTAAATAATATCCGGATTTGTTTTGGGGATAGCAATTCCCATACCACCCATATCCGCACCGGGCAGACCGTTGGTGAGTTTGTTCCAGGTTTTTCCGGCATCAACAGATTTGTAAAGCGCTGTTTCGGGTCCACCACCGATTTTAGTAAAAAAATGCCGCCGGCGTTGTTCCGAACTTGCATACATGACATCTGGATTACGAGGATCGAAAACGACATTGTTTACTCCTGTATTTTCACTGATATTCAGTACTTTATTCCATGTTTTTCCGCCATCTGCGGTTTTATAAAGACCACGCTCTTCTCCTGGTCCCCAGACAGATCCCTCAGCTGCGACGAAAACTATATCAGAATTCCGGGGATCAATCTGAATCATCCCAATCTGCCGCGATTCTTTCAGCCCCATATTCTTCCATGATTTCCCGCCATCTTCGGTTTTATACACTCCATTTCCGTAACCCAATGCTCGCTGATGATTATTTTCACCGGTTCCGGCCCAAACAACTTTACTATTGGCAGGATCCATTGCCAGACAACCTATTGCGTAAACGCCATTGTTATCGAAGACCGGATTGAAAGTGGTGCCATTGTTGTTTGTTTTCCAGATATGCCCTGAGGCAACTGCAACATAATACTCACTTGTATTGGATGGATTTACCGCAAAATCGGCAATACGTCCTGAAGCAAATGCCGGTCCGATTCCTCTCCATTTCAGACCTCCAAAGACTTCACTCTTCAGCGTGTCGGATTGTATTTCTTTTCCTTTTTCTTTTTTTGAAGCGCCTTGCATCGGTGTTACAAAAAAGAGACTCAGTAATGAAAGTGTAATTGCTTTCAAACCAATGTGTAACGAATATTTCATAAAGGATAAATTATTTGCAACTAAAGTACAATTATAAATTATTCACAATAGAAAAAGTAGAAGAAACTGTCTAGATTTTATTTTTGAGTAGTTTTTTGAAGAATTAAGTTCTCTGACAGGCAAAATTGACGTTAATAGCAGCGCTATTGACGGAGATTTTAACGAAGTATGAGGGCATCATTCACCTAAAAATGCAAAAGGATAAATTTTAGACAACTTCATAGCTTGTTTTAATAAAAAATGGAAAGTGGTTAAGGTTTCCCTGAATCCTCAGAAAAAACCAACTAAAATGAAACACCTGTCCGCAGAACGAAAAAGTAAACCACCAATGCAACGATTGAAAACGTAAGTATCAAAATCAATTGCTTTGGTTCCAGCTTTAGCAAAGAAGGTTTTCTTTTTGTCAATTTTGGTTCATAGAAATATGTGGGAAGAATGATAACCAGTGAAGTTAGCGGAAGAAAGATTGTTTTATAATCTTTTACAGGATAAGAAATGATCAAAAGTAATACTGTTCCGATGAGCCATGGAAGTATTAAAAATCTTATAAACAGCTGATTAGCAATATTTTTGTCGATAGTAAATCCTTTGAATAATCTGTCATGGAAAATTCTGGCGGCAAAAATTCCAAGTTTGTACATAAAAAACAGGCATACCCCGATAATCAGAATGGTCATCACCGTTTCGATTCCCATTTCGTGGGCAGCTTTTGAGAAACCGGATTGTAAAAACAGATCAATGGCGATAGCGCCCAGGGACAAATTAAAAGCATGGATAAATGTCCAGACCGTCCCGGTCAGAAAAGTAAATGATGGTTTGGAATTAAAATGAAATGCAAACAGACTCAGAACTCCAATCACAAAACATGTTACAGGTACTGTTGTATAGATGCTTATGATAGAATCACTTGTCCAGAAACGTGAATTTTCAGACATGATTACCTGTGTTTTTCCCAATGCAAGACTTGCCGGAACATCAAAATCAGAGGAAATATATAAAAAAGCCAACCCAGAAAGTACGAATACAAGTAAATAGGAAATGATAAAAACAGAAGTTGAAAATATCTGAATCCGAAGAAGTTGGATACTTTCTGGTTTATCTTTTTCTGACTGGTGCATGGCTTGTGGTTTTGTGATTCTTCAACAGTTTATTCGATAAATCCTCCCGGTCCAACTTAATAAGTGTGTGTTTGATCCATGCCTGATTTTCGCGTTTATACCAAAAGAAAAATTTCTGCTGGGCAATTTTTTCCTCTTTTGACCGAACGGTAAATACTTTTTTGAGGGTATAAGGATCGTAACCTGAATAATAAATCTCGGTTGCAACAGTCATTGGAGTAGGTGTGAAATCCTGCACCTGTTCGAGTTTAAACCCCAGTTCTTTGGTTTCGGCAGCCAGATGGGCCATGTCTTCGAGTGTGCTTTCGGGATGACTCGAAATAAAATAGGGGATAAGCTGTTGATTTAGTCCGAGTTCGGCATTGATCTGTTCAAATTTTCGTTTGAGTTTATAAAATAATTTGAAAGATGGTTTTCGCATGGCTTTCAACACACGGTCTGAAGTATGTTCAGGTGCAACTTTTAGTCGGCCACTAACATGTCTGGTAACCAATTGTTTCAAATATTCGTCATACCCATTTTCCTTATTTTTGTCTTTGTCGTCACTCAGAAACAAATCGTACCGAAGTCCTGATCCAACAAAAGCTTTTTTTATAAGTGGATGATTATCAACTTCTTTATAAATATCTATCAAGGGATGATGGTCAGTATCGAGGTTTGAACAGATTTCGGGAAAGATACAGCTAGGGCGTTTGCAATTGTCACAGATACGCTGGTGTTTTCCTTTCATTTTATACATATTGGCTGAAGGTCCGCCCAGATCGCTAATGTAGCCTTTGAAATCTTCCATTTTTGTGATCTGATCCACTTCCGCCATGATAGATTTTTTGCTGCGGCTGGCAACAAATTTGCCCTGATGTGCTGAAATTGTACAGAAACTACAACCTCCAAAACAACCGCGATGCATATTCACCGAATGACGTATCATCTCATATGCAGGAATTACACCTCTTTTGGCATATTTTGGATGGGGCATCCTTGTGAATGGCAGATCGAATGATGCATCCATCTGATCCTCAGTGAAAGTAGGGAAGGGGGGATTGATGATCAGCCGTTTTTTTCCAACTTCCTGTATCAGTCTGGCTGCATGTGTTTTATTCGATTCCTGTTCGATATGACGAAAATTTCCGGCATAGGTTTTTTTGTCTTTCAGACAGATTTCGTGAGATGCAAGCTGAATTTCACCCCATGGCGATTTTTCGGAAGGTGATGATTTATCAACAAGGAAAAATGTCTGTTTGATTTCAGTTAATTCCCTGATTGATTTTCCTGAATCCAGGGCATGTAAAAGTTCGAGTAATGCAAGTTCTCCCATACCATAAATGCCGATATCAGCATTAGAATCAACCAGCACGGATGGCTTCAACAGGTCTGACCAGTAATCATAATGTGTAACACGCCGCAATGATGCTTCAACTCCACCGATGACAACCGGGACATCAGGATAAAGATTTTTTAGAATATTACTGTAGACAGTTGTAGCATAATCTGGCCGGTAACCACTGGCGCCTTCAGGTGTGTAGGCATCGTTTGAACGCAGGCGTTTGTTGGCTGTGTAATGATTTACCATTGAATCCATATTGCCTGAGGTGACACCAAAAAACAAACGCGGTCGACCCAGTTTTTTGAAATCACGTAAGTCGTCACGCCAGTTTGGCTGGGCAATGATGGCGACTTTAAATCCTTCCCGCTCAGCGATCCGCCCGATAACAGCTGCGCCGAATGCAGGATGATCAACATAGGCATCACCAGTAATCATAATGACATCCAGCTCATCCCAGCCTCGAAGCTCGACTTCTTTCTTTGTTGTTGGTAACCAATCGGTAAGTTGATAATTTTGGGGCATGGTTCTATTCAGATCAGCCGTAAAAGTACATAAATATTTATTTGACTGTGATTGATACAGTTAACCAGCAACGTATTATCATCTTGAAAAATCGTTTATTTTGAAAAAAGCAGATCGTCAATCGCTTTCAGATTGGCCTCATTGATTGGTTTTGCTCCGCCAAGCAATCCCGCGAGGATATTGATCCTTGCCGTGTTTTCAAGCACTTCCATACGGTCGAAGGCCTCAAGTAAACTGTTGCCAGCAGTAATTATTCCGTGGTTTTCCATCAGCACCACATTGCTGTTTTCAAATGCCAGAGCAACATTGTTGGCAAGGGTTCGCGAACCCATCAGCGCATAAGAGGCAAAAACGGGTTTCCCCAAAATCGCTCTTGATTCGCCCATCAGATCACAGTTGATGGGTTTATGGCTGACAGCAAAACTTGTCGCCAGAACCGGATGGGCATGCACAATAGCCTGAACATCAGAACGTGATTTGTAAATAGCGATATGAAAACCGCATTCCATGCTTGGTTTGAACAATTTATTATTAAAGGTTCCATCTGTCTTCATCCGGATGATTTCACTTGCTTTCATCCTGCCTTTGTCAGTCTGTGATGGCGAGATCAAAATTTCATCTGCGCTGATTCTCACACTTATATTTCCTCCCGAAGTGGTTGTTAATCCCTGCTTGTAAAGCCTTCTCATAAAATAAGCAATTTCTTTCTTGTATAGATTTATATCATTCATTTACAAAGAATTAAATAAAGATTCAATGGCTTCTTTTGTGGATTTGATTATGCCTTTTTCAGTAATGATACCGGTGATCAGTTGGGCAGGTGTTACATCGAATGCCGGATTATAAGCAGTAGAACCCGGAGAACTTACCCTGATTTTATGCCATTGGTTATTTTCATCCATCCCTTCCTGAAAAAGTACTTCATCCTGACTTCTTTCTTCAATGATGATTTTATCACCTGAAGCGCATCCAAAATCAAATGTGGACGAAGGTGCTGCGATATAGAATGGAATGTTGAAGTAGTTTGCAAGGATTGCACGGTCAAGAGTTCCAATTTTATTGGCGGTATCACCGTTTGCCGCGATTCTGTCAGCACCGACGATAACCAGATCTATTTTTCCCTGTACCATCAGACCCGCAGCAGCATTGTCAGCGATTATCCTGTGAGGAATTCCGGCATTATTCAATTCCCAGGCAGTCAGGCGTGCGCCTTGTCCGCGAGGCCGGGTTTCATCCACATAAACGAATAATTCTTTTCCCTGATTGAATGCGGTGTAAACAGGCGAAAGGGCTGTCCCGAAATCCACGAAAGCCAGCCAGCCCGCATTGCAATGTGTCAGGATGTTTGCTTTGTTACCAATCAGTTCATTGCCAAATGAACCAATAGCACGCGTATCATTCATGTCCTTTTCAGCTATCTTTCCAGCTTCAAGAAATGCATTTTCAACGGATATTTTTCCGGCATAAAAAACCCTTTCGACAGCATAAAACAGATTTCTAGCCGTAGGTCGTGTAGCTTCAATACCGAACCTTGCTTTTGCAATGAAAGTATCTTTATCAGAACATGCTGCAGAATATGCCTGTGCCATCGCGTAACCTGCGGCTGCCCCAATGGCGCCGGCTCCCCGGACTGTCATGTCTTTGATGGCCCGACACGTTTCCTGATAAGTTGTGCATTCGATAATCTCAAATTCAAATGGCAGTTTATTTTGTTCTATCATAAAAACCGAAGAACCTTCCATCCAGATGGTTTTATAGTTTTTGCCTTGTACAAGCATCAGGTAATCAGTTAAATAAAAATATTATTAATAAGTAGTTTTTTTGAGAATTGATTCAACAGGAGTAACTTTTTTTTTAAAAGATTCGTGACAGCCTGATTTTTAAAACTTTTCTCAAATTCTCAAATTATTCATCGCAATCCACGCCATCAATCCTGTTCCTGTTTCGAGCATGTTTTCGTCAACGTCGAAGGTTGCAGTGTGTAAATCACCATTGATCTTTTGTGCCGGATTATGCGTCCCGATTCTGTAAAAGCAGGCGGGCAATTGTTGCGAATACCAGGCAAAATCTTCCGTGGTCATCCGTTGATCCAGATCCACAACATTCTCTTTTCCAAGATATTCAATAGCAGCCTTACGCGCAGAGCGGGTCGTTTCCTCATCATTCCACAGAAATGGATAACCCTGTTCGATCATTACCTCTGCTTTCGCTCCTCCTGCAGCAGCAGTTTGCTGGGCAATGCGAATGATATGTTCTTTGGCTTTGGCGCGCCAGGTTTCGTCAAAAGTTCTGAATGTACCTTGAATCAATACTTCTGAAGGAATAACATTGTGAGCGCCATTGGCAATGATTTTCCCAAATGACAGCACCGTCGGGATAAGTGGCGAAGCGAAACGGCTCACCACCTGCTGAAGATTCACGATAATCTGAGAAGCGATCAGGACAGTATCATTTATCCTTTCGGGCATGGCAGCATGGCCGCCTTTGCCGAAAACACGAATATTTATTTCGTCGCCTGATGCCATAAATGCGCCCGATCTGAAACCAACTTTTCCACTTTCGAGCGTTGGCAGCACATGCTGGCCAATAATCTGATCCGGTCTGGGATTTTCCAGACCACCGGCACGAATGATTTCTACAGCTCCTCCCGGAAGTTTTTCCTCGGCCGGTTGAAAGATCAATTTCACGGTTCCATTAAAGTGTTGTCTCATTTCGTGAAGTATGCGGCCCGCACTCAGAAGCATAGCGGTATGGACATCATGGCCGCAGGCATGCATAACACCATCATTTACAGAACAGTACGATTTGGTTGAAATCTCCTGAATCGGCAATGCATCCAGATCAGCACGCAAAGCTGTACATTTATCTGAAGGATTGCGTCCTTCAATCAGCGCGATAATCCCGTGACCGCCAACATCTTTTTTATGGGAAATCCCAAATTCTTTCAGTTTTGACGAGACGAATGCAGCCGTCTCACTTTCCATAAAACTCAACTCAGGATGACGGTGAAGATGTTGCCTGTAGAAAACGGTTTCGTGGAAAAACCGGGCTGCAAGTTCCTTGATATGTGATTGTACCATAGAGATTTTATCTTAATTACAAAAGTAGGTTAAATTGATAAATACTGAAAATGTGAGATTGGTATTCCATTTTTTATCCAGTTACCGGAGTTTGTAAACAGCCAGCGAAGGCTTTATATGTTTTTTTGCAATCTCCGGTTTCTGTCGTAACTTGCTCTTAGCCGGTGACTAAAAAAATTCCATACCTTTGTACCATGGAAACACAACGTCAGCAAAAAATCAATAAGTTACTTCAGAAAGATCTGAGCGAAATTTTTCAGATCGAAATGCGGTCCGTCGTACCAGGTGTGATGGTGTCAGTAACTAAAGTTGTTATTACTTCCGACCTGTCGATTGCACGCGTGTATCTGAGTATTTTCGCTACCAAGAAAAAAGCGGAGTCTGTTGAGAAAATCAAGACCCACACAAAGGAGATACGCGGACATCTTGGAAAACGTGTTGGGGGTCAATTGAGGATTATACCGAATCTGCAGTTTTTTCTGGATGATTCACTCGATTACCTTGAAAACATTGATAATCTGTTGAAAAACGGTTGATTCCTGATTGCTTCAGTTTTCATTTTCAGATTCCTGGATAATTTCAAATTTAAAACCCAAGTATAAATTCATTTACCTTAAAAACAGATGCAATACGACCCGATAAAGCGCAGCCTGGGTGCTGTTTTTAATAAGTCTCCATTCTCCCGTAAACTATTTTACCGCCTGCTTGACATACTTTTATTGAGAACCTGGCATATAAAAAAACAGCTCCGGATCTGGATGTCAACAGCGAATGATGCTAAAAACGTTTTAGATGCAGGGTCTGGGTTTGGACAATATGTGTATTATCTTGGTCGGAAAAATCCAAAACTGAATATTTTGGGTGTGGATGTTAAAGATGAACAGATTGCTGATTGCAATGCATTTTTCTCACGGATTGGTTTCAAAAACACGCATTTTGAAGTCGCTGATTTAACCAGGCTTAACTTCAAAAACCGATTTGATCTTGTTTTATGTGTGGATGTGATGGAGCATATTGAAGAGGATGTGCTGGTTTTGAAAAACTACTATGCCGCGCTTAGGCCAGGTGGGATGCTGTTGATTTCAACACCTTCAGACCAGGGGGGGTCAGATGTGCATGAGCATGAGCACGATCATGAACATGGTGCGGTTGGATTTGTTGATGAACATGTGCGTGATGGATATGGAATTGCCGATCTTGATGCAAAACTCAGGGTGGCTGGATTTTCGAGAACAGAAATTCATTACCAATATGGTACACCCGGTAAAATTTCGTGGAGACTTTCGATGAAATATCCGATACAGTTATTGAATATTTCTAAGGTTTTCTTTGTAATCCTTCCGTTTTATTATCTGCTTGTACTTCCTTTCTGTCTGATTCTTAATTCATTGGATGTGAACATGAAGCACAAAACCGGTACCGGAGTCATTGCAAGCGCGTGGAAAACTTTATAACTTTACCACATAATAACCTGAATTCCTGAAAATGTGAATGTAGCCTTTTACATTGCGAAACGGTATCTGGTGGCTAAAAAGAGCCACAATCTCATCAATATAATAACCTTGATTTCTGTTGTAGGCGTAGGCGTAGGGGCTTTTGCCCTGATTGTTGTCTTGTCGGTATTTAATGGGTTTGAGAAAGTAATTACTGACATGATAACAGCCGTATCAGCGGATTTGGTTATCGAGCCGAAAACAGGTAAGTATTTTGATGATGAGGCGTTTGATTTTAAAAAGATTGAGTCATTGCAGGATGTCGGATATGCTGTGAAAGTGATTGAGGAAGATGCATTATTCCGATACAAAGACAAACAGCATATTGGTAAATTGAAAGGCGTGAGTCATAATTATCAGACAACCGGTATTTTTGATAGTTTGATGGTTAGCGGCAACTTTATATTGGAAAATGAAACAGGTGAAAAGGCTATAGCTGGCGCAGGAGTGGGCTGGTTTCTTGGATTAAATACAAGAAATCCGGCAGCATTGCTTACTGTATATGTTCCTAAAAGAGGCGATCCATCCAGTTTTTCATTCGAACAGGCTTTCAACTTTCGCGCATTGCCTGTTTCCGGAGTGTTTAATTCGAAACAGGAGATGGACGAAACGCATGTGATTGTTCCTATTGCTTTTGCTTCAGAACTACTTGGTAGTCAAAGTGAAATGACCTCTGTGGAGCTTTTTGCCATTAAAGGTGCCGATATAATTGTTCTGCAGGAAAAGGTTGAATCGATTACAGGAAATGGGTTCACAGTTAAGAATACTATGCAGCAACAGGAAACGCTCTATCAGATCATGCGATCTGAGAAATGGGCAATCTTTTTCATCCTGACTTTTATTTTAATCCTGGCGACATTTAATGTAATTGGTTCATTGACAATGCTTATCGTAGATAAACAAAAAGATATTGGCATACTCCGGAAATTGGGAGCAACCCCTCAACTGATAAAGAAATTATTTTTGACTGAAGGCGTTTTGATCACCCTTACGGGTGGAATTCTGGGCTTGGTACTCGGCGTTGTTGTCGTTTTGATTCAGCAGTATTTTGGTGTATTGAAATTGGGTAACGAAACAGGAACTTTCATTATTGACGCATATCCGGTCGAACTAAAGATACTGGATATTATAAAAGTTTTCGGAGTTGTTTTTGTAATTGGCTGGCTTTCATCAGTATATACTGTCAGACAAATTATAAAAAGGTTTGAAAAACAATTCATAAATATTGATTAAAATGCAAGCTAAGTCATCTAATTCCAAAGAATAGTATTTAAAAAAAACTGGTCTATGAATTTGCAGGTAAGATAGAACCAATCTGTTTTTTCAAATATTTTGGATTTTAGACAAATTCTATAATAAATTAAATTCGATTTGTATCCGGTAATAATCACTAACTCTGTCACCAATCATGGCTGTAGTATTCCAGCTGGTAGGAATATTGAAACCTGCCAAAAGATTCGACTTCTCTGTTTATCCGTTTGTCTGTATTGTTAACGATACTGAATATCTTTCAGTTTCTGAGAAACTTACTGCCTCAGGTATTATAAATCTTGAAGAAAAACATAAAGCTATTGCATTAAATCTGATTGAGTTATCAGCTTCTATTGAGTCCGATGCGCTTGTAGCCCGGTTTGCAAAAAAAGGAGTCAATTCTGAAGATTTTTGGAAAAAAACTGATAAAAAAGTATTTGATCAGATCATTTTGCCATTTGTCGAAAAGGTTTTGATAAGCATAGTCGATCAACTGAGACTTCATGATATTCCTTTATATGAATCAAAGTATTTCCCTAACCTTTATCCAAACGAGAGAATCCAAATATACAATAGCAAAGCAGAAGCAAACCTTCGGTTCCGCCGTTCAGAAAGTGGTACAATTTACACTTTTGAAGCTTTTCTGAATAAACAAAAAGTGAATCTGCAGCACCCCAATAACTGTATTTTGACTTATGAGCCGTGTTTATATCTTTCCGAAAATCGTCTTTTTAAATTTGACAACAGTATCAATGGAAAATTCCTTATTCCTTTTTTGAAAAAGGAATCCATAGAAATACCAAAACGAATTGAAGCTCAATATTTTAGCACATTCATTAAAAAAATTATTAACCGATGTGAAATTATTGCAGAGGGATTTGTTATCAACGAAATACAGGCCGAGCCAGGTGCAGATTTGGTGCTTGAGCATGACTGGCAGGGTTTACCTTCCCTTGTGCTGATGTTCACTTATGGTAATAAAAAGGTGTTGGCAAACCATCCCCAAAAAACAATTACCGAGCTGAAGCATGGTGACCTTGGTTTTCTTTTTAACAAATTAAAACGTGACGAACGATGGGAAGAAAAACAAAGGAAATTTCTCAAATCACTTGGTCTGATTCAGTTTGAATCAACATTCAGATTACCTTCAGACGACAAAACAAACCCAACATCCGCATTGGTTGATTGGATAATTTTGCATCGGGACCAAATTGTAGATCATGGTTTCAGGATTGAACAGAAAGAAAATGATCAGTATTGTTTTGAGCCCGGATCCATTGAATTATCCCTGGAGGCTGGAGCGGATTGGTTCGATCTGCATGCCATTGTAAATATTGGTAAATATAAGATTCCATTCTCCAGGTTCATAAACAATATTCTGCAAAATCTTAACAAATATATTTTGCCGGACGGGTCGATATTTCTTTTGCCAAATGAATGGTTTACCCGTTATTATGATCTTGCCTTTTTTTCCAAAGTTAAAAATGGCAATCTGCATCTTCAAAAGTATCAGTACCGGCTGCTTCAGGGATTTGATTTTCCTGATATTGAAGCGCTTATACATCAGGAATCAGATGCTGAAGTTTTCGACCTTCCTGAACTTTTTAATGTGAATTTACGCCCTTACCAGTTATTTGGTTTTGGTTGGATGAAAAGGTTAAGCAAATTGGGATTTGGCTGTTTATTAGCGGATGATATGGGATTGGGTAAAACGCTTCAGGTGATTGCTGTGTTGAGTTTATACTATTCATTCAATAAAAACAAGGCAGAATTCAATGAAATAGCACTATCTGCTGAATCTGTTCCAAACGGAACGCAGCTTGATATATTTACTCATACCGACCCTATTCAACTGAATTTTCATACCAAGGATAATCTGATCACAGAAATGCAACTCCCTTGCAGCCTGGTGATTATGCCAGCTTCGCTAATCCATAACTGGATGCATGAGCTTAATCGTTTTGCCCCTTTTATGAAAGTATATGCGCATACTGGTTCAGGCCGAAGTCTTTCATTAGAAACATTGAAACGAAATCATATAGTAATTACGACCTATGGAACCTTGAGAAATGACATTGATTTTCTTGAAAAATATTCATTTTCTTATGTCATACTCGATGAAAGCCAGAATATTAAGAATCCTTTTTCAAAAACAGCCAATGCCATCATTCGTTTACAAAGTGACCATCGTATTGCGTTGACGGGAACGCCTGTTGAGAATAGTTTAAGCGATCTTTGGTCTCAGATGAATTTTCTAAATCCTGGTCTTTTAGGTAGTTATACTACTTTTAATTCATATTTCAGCACACAACTTGCTGCAAATCTGAAGCATGAAGTTGGAGATGAATTACTCAAATTATTGCAGCCATTCGTTTTGCGGCGCAGCAAGGAAGATGTAGCCCCTGAATTGCCGCCAATTACTGAAATGATAAGTTATTGCACAATGGATGAGGGGCAGTTGAAAATGTATGAGACTGAAAAATCTAAAGTCCGAAACCAGATAATGGAAGGCGTGCAGGACGGAGTGAAATCATCATCAGTGATGGTGTTGCAGGCTTTGATGCAACTCCGTCAGATTGCTAACCATCCACGTTTAATCGATCCTGATTCTCAGTCTGGCAGCGGAAAATTTGATGAGATAACCGAAAAATTGTTAATTATATTATCTGAAAACCACAAGGTGCTGGTGTTTTCTTCCTTTGTCAGGCATTTAAAGTTGTTTGAAAGCTGGTGTAAGGAAAATAGAATCCGATATGCGATGTTAACCGGTTCTACCACCGATCGTGAAAATGTGGTACAATCATTCAAAAATGATTCTGAAATCAATATTTTCCTCATATCGCTTAAAGCAGGAGGTGTTGGCCTCAACTTAGCTGAAGCTGATTATGTTTTTATTCTTGATCCGTGGTGGAATCCAGCTGCTGAAATGCAAGCCATAAGCCGGTCTCATCGAATTGGACAGAATAGAAGTGTGTTTGTTTACCGGTTCATAACCAAAGGTACGGTGGAAGAAAAAATAGTAAGGTTACAAGAGAAGAAAAAGACTCTGGCAAAGAAATTTATTCTTTCCGATTCTGCTATTGCAGGGATGAGCAGCGAAGAAGTGATGGAATTCTTTATATGAAAGTTGTTCAAGAAAAAAATTAATGATTAACCACATTGATAATTGCATTGATTTCTAAATAGCAAAATCAATTAAGCAATTGAAATTTAATAATATCATTTCATGATTAATTAATGTGCCAAATTGCATTTAAAATCAGATATTCAGTATCTTAGGAAATGTACCCAAGTATGAAACCAAGCCACGTGAATGAAGGAATTGAAAAGACAGGTCATTTATTTTTTTGAATAATCGGTTTCGCTGATCAGATTTCCTTCCTCATCAAACGATTTCCAAAGTCCTGTGCGTTCACCTTTTTCATAGTAGCCATCTATTTGAATTTTGCCGTTCCGAAAATAAACAATCCCACGTCCGTCTCTCAGATTGTTTTTAAAAGCACCTTTACTCCAAACAGAACCGTCATCGTACCAGGAAATCCAATCGCCATTGCGCAAGCCGTCAGAAATCGGTCCTTCCATGCTTTTTGCACCATTTTTATAGAACTGAATTTCTTTGACCCATACTTTTTGGCCATCAATCTCTTCGTAAATTTTTATTGAGTTAGGTTTTTCATCCGAAAATGAACTGATGATCTCACTGTTTTCAGGGATAACAGATTTTTGTGAATCGTTTTGACAACCGGAAAACATCAAAAAATGCAATAGGATCACAACTGAGATGTTTGCTTTCATCTTTCAAACAATAATCGTTCACCTTTGATTGATTCAAAAAATTCACCTGAATCGTACACCAGATTACCATTGATAAATGTCTGACATACAGATGTGTTGAAAGTTTCCCCTTCAAGAGGGGACCAACCTACTTTGTAAAACAGGTTTGATTTTTCAACGGTTTGGGGTGAATTCAGATCCACCACCACCAAATCAGCCGCGTAACCTTCACGGATAAAACCACGTTTTTCAATCTGAAAAGCAATGGCAGGATTATGACACATTTTTTGCACTAAAAACTCAAGTGAAACTTTTCCATTATGATAAAACTGAAACATGGCCTGTAACAGATGTTGTACCATTGGACCACCTGACGGACTATGGAAATAAGGACGAAGTTTTTCTTCAAAGGTATGCGGCGCATGGTCAGTCGCAATCACATCGATACGTCCGTCAAGCAATGCTGTCCAAAGCATTGCCCGATCAGCAGCTGATTTCACTGCCGGATTCCATTTAATTAAATTGCCTTTTGTCGCATAATCTTCATCGCTGAACCAAAGATGATGCATGCATACTTCGGCGGTAATACGTTTGTCTTTCAACGGAATATCATTTACAAAAAGTGACATTTCAGCAGCAGTAGACAAATGAAGAATATGCAAACGGGTATTATACTCTTTGGCAAGGGCGACCGCTTTTGCTGATGACAAATAACATGCTTCGGCATTACGGATCATCGGATGAATCGAAGCGGGTGCATCGTCCTTATATTTTGCCCTGAATTCAAGGAAATTCTTTTGAATGGTGGGTTCATCTTCACAATGCACAGCTACAAGACAAGGTGCCTCAGAGAAAATACCCTGAAGAGTTTTCTGATCATCGACAAGCATATTACCGGTGCTGGAACCCATAAAAACCTTGATGCCGCAAACATGTCTTGGATCGGTTTTGATAACTTCAGAAAGGTTGTCGTTAGAGGCGCCCATATAAAATGAATAGTTGGCCAACGATTTTTTTGCAGCCAATGCGTATTTCTCTTCCAGCAACAACTGGGTCAGTGTGTTTGGTGAGGTATTCGGCATCTCCATAAAAGTTGTAATACCACCAGCTACACCGGCACGGCTTTCGGTGTAAATATCGCCTTTGTGCGTAAAACCCGGTTCCCTGAAATGCACCTGATCATCGATTACGCCGGGAATAATTATTTTTCCGGTGGCATTAATCTTTTCGTATGATTGGTATTTTGCAGATGAGACAACATCATCTGGTGACAGAATCCGTTCGATTTTGCCATTGCTGACAGCAATATCTGCGACGAATCTTTTGCCTTCGTTCACAATTTCTGCACCGTGAATCAAAAAAGATTTTGACATGGTTTTCGTATTAAATTGAACGGTTTAGTTAATTTGTAATTGAAACTGACCTTAAACTGGGATAAATAAAAAATGTTTACCATCTGAAATCCAGTTCATTCCTTAAATATTTCACATCTGACATCAGCGAAACATACGGAATTTAAAATTATCACTTAAAACGTATATTTCATCAAAAATACATCAAAATGAAAGCATTAGCGACTCACAGGTTTTATTCTTCCCAGAAGCCCACGAATCCGCAATGAAATTACACCAAAGATGGCTTCTTTAAAAATACCTTTATTCATTTTTGAAGTACCTTCAGTACGATCAGTGAAAATGATCGGCACTTCTTTAACAATGAAACCTAATTTCCAGGCTGTATATTTCATCTCAATCTGGAAAGCATATCCAACAAATTTAATTCGCTCCAAATCAATGGCTTCCAGCAGTCTGCGCTTATAACAAACGAAACCTGCGGTGGTATCCCTGACTTTCATACGGGTAATAAAACGTACGTAAGAAGAAGCGTAATATGACATGAGAACGCGGCCCATAGGCCAGTTCACAACATTTACACCAGTGATATATCTTGAGCCAACCACCAGATCAGCGCCTTTTGAAGCAGCTTCATAAAGTTTTATTAAATCGTGTGGATTGTGAGAAAAATCGGCATCCATTTCGAAAATATACTGATAATTACGTTGTAATGCCCATCTGAATCCATGGATATAGGCTGTACCTAATCCAAGTTTGCCTTTACGCTCCTCGATAAAAAGCTGATCGGGATATTTCTTTATCAATGATTTTACAATGGCAGCGGTACCATCCGGACTATTATCCTCAACAATCAGTAAATCAAATGGTTTGTTTAAGCTAAATACCATATTAATGATATTCTCTATATTCTCTTTTTCGTTGTAGGTTGGGATGATTACGAGGCTATCCGACATCTTTTCAGCATTAATTGTGTAATGTGTTATAAAACTTTGCAAAATTATGATTTAAAGCGAATTATTTAGCATTTTAACGAAGATTAACCAATGATATTATGTAACAAAAAATGGCTCTCAGAAACCTGAAAGCCATTTTAAAAACTTTGTAAATCCTTTTAAAAGGTTATTTTTTATTATTCAATGATCACCTTCTGATACCAGATTGAACTGGTTGTGGTTAACCTTATGAAATAGGCTCCGTTGAATGAATCAGATAAATTGTAATGCATGATGTTTTCTCCGTATTTGAGGGAAACAACTTGTTCAAAAACAATTTTGCCTGTGATATCCATAAGCTGCAAGGTTCCCTGAACGTCAGATGGTACAAAACAAGAAATGGTTACGTTATTTTCCTGAACCGGATTTGGATAAACCATTAATCTGTTTTTGCCTGAAGTTTCATTGATTCCGGCATAACCAACTTTGATAAAGATTTTTCCTATAGCATATAAATCTGGCTTTGCATCATAAGATATTCTATAGGTTATGGTGTCATTACCAAAGAAATCAACATCCGGAGTATATCCTATTGCCTGAGGGTTACTAAATGGAATATATGCCTGACCATTTGATGACTGTGTTTCAATGGTAACGGTGACTTGTGCCTCAATTTCATCATTGTCAAGTACTTCAAAAATAATACCTTCATTGATCTGAATATGTGCCGAGTCGTTGACAGCTGTAGGAGCGTTTACTAATTCAAACAGAACGCCATTGTTTTCAACAAACCTGCTAACAAAATTCTGATAATAAAGATTTGCAATGGTTGCATCATGCACGATTACTGTATTTTCATCATTGTCATTATCGGCAGCGGCACTCCAGTTGTGTGAACCGGTGAAAACAAACGGATCCGAAGCCGGAGCATCCTGATCAACCACCATATATTTGTGGTGAAGAATTCCATCACTTTCAGTATCGTATGTATTATGTGTTCCAAGTGCATCATTCAAGATTGTATTCACAGTTGCAGAATTATTGCCTGCAACATTGGTGATTACATTTACAGCGGCACCTGCTGCAGAACGGGCAGCAATGGCATCAGCCATTTCAGTGCGGGTCATCAGCATAGTCGCGATACTTAAATCATTATTGGCAGTGCTGATGTTCTGAACAATACGTGCATTTACGCCATCTGTAGGGCTGAAATAACACTCAACTCTTTTTCCGTTGATCACAAATTCGTGGGGAGTATTGTTCTTTTTTGTAAAACCAAAACGTGCATTCACTGAGTTAGGTGTGCTGGTGGTGGAGCCCCACATTTCTTCGAATTCAATCTTATAAGCACGGGCAAGACTTTGATCCTGAATAATGATAACATTATTTGCATCAAGGTTTACCTGACCGTCTGTTAAATTGGTCGAGCCGGTCCAGACAAGTGGCTCATCAGGATCTGAAGATTCTGTGTCGAAAAGGATAAATTTGTTATGCATAATACCAGTACGGTTTGAACCTGATGGTCCGACCAACACGTTTACATTTGAACCAATAAGCTCATCTATTCCAAGATTGGCAGTAGTTCCGCATCCGATAACGCGCACTGTTAAACCGCGTGTTGCGGCTGCTTTCAACGCATTGCTCACATTACTGATACCAGTATTGTTAAAATTATACATAGTGAAGTCAATGGTATATTTTGCCCTGTTAATGTAACTGATTAATGTATCATCAACAGCAGACGGCAGTTCAATGGCATCAACACCATTTGAATAGAAAGTATCAACGGAGCTATTAAAATAAACTTTGATATCACCGCTTGAATTGGAAATTGTTGCAAAAGGAATAATTCCTGAAAAAGCTGTGTCACTTTCACTTACTGAAAACGCCTGCACCCAGATCACCTGACCTGCAGTAAGTCCGGTGAGAGTAATATAATGTTCAGTGGAACCACCATCACCTGTCACGATGCCAGAGGTTACTGTTTCAGATGAAAGTCCATAAAACATTGATGTAGTACCTTCAATATTTGTTTCCCAGTAGAATTCAAGTTGAGTCTGTGAGAAATTTGTGTTCTCAAGCACACTTGTCAGATAGATTGAACTGGCCATTTCAATATCAGCGATTGTTCTTGGCAACAGCTGATACCCATCGGTTGGATCGCTGTAATGAAATTGTGAGCAAACAGCAGTCAGTGTGACTAAACCGCTTGGGATGGGTTGTCCGACAATGTCAGTCTGACCTGTTTTAATATAAATATAACCTGTTTCACCATTTGAAGTAAACTGGTATTTTTTATTACCGGCGAAAGTCCCGGCATCAGAAAACAGCACGTTATTCACCCTTACCAATTCTGCTTCAACCGACTCATTGATCTGAGAAGGTGTTAACACAAATGGCTCAGGCACAGGGTGTCCTGTAGATCTTACTGTTACATTGGTAACAGGGTCGAGTTCGAGTAACTGATTGTAGTTTTTAAGTGTTCCGGTAATTGTAACAGAATCACCTCTGTTAGCAGCACTAACAATTGAACCGTAAGCGGCAATACCAGCAGTATTATCCTGAAAGTATCGGATAACGCCTAATTCAGCTCCATTGGTAACAATACCCTTGACGGTTACAACGGTTCCAAGCGGCAGATCGCGGGCTTCCTGTATCGTATTCTGAGCCCTGCTGAGGGTCGAAATACCGAGTAATACTATTAAAAGGATAAAAGTCTTTTTCATAAGTAATTTATTTGTATAGTTAATGTTAATATATGCTTGATTATGATGATTTTAAACTAGTTAAAGACGATTTTCAATGAAGCGCTGATCTGTCGTCCGGCACCCATGAATACCGAAGCTGAACGGGCATCAAAACTTAGATACTGGTTGTTCTGAATGTAGCTGTCATTGTTTTTCGCATCCGAAATATAGGTTGTATTCAGTAAATTAAGAACATTAAGTTTGACGGTGAAATTGAGTTTGTCCATCGCAGATATTTTAAAACGATATCCGGTATGCAGATCCACCAAAGTATAGGATGGCATTCTCCATGAATCAACTGGATTCCCTTCCGGATCAGTGCATTCTTCAGGATTAAAATCAGCATAATATCTGTCAAAGAAAGTTGCTCCACCTTCGATATAGAGTCCTTTTAAAGGTTCATATCTGAGACTCGCTCCCAATTGGGTTTGTGCTGCATCACCCACATGAATACCAGTGGCATCAAAGCTTATCGTATTGGCGGGCTCATTGGTGTTCTTAATAAACATCTGAAGATTATCAATTTTTTTATCCCATTTCCAGTTACCAACCGAAACCAGCCCTTGAAAATCAAGATTTGACAACACCTTGTAGATAAAATCAAATTCAATACCAAGGTGTAAAGCGTCCATACCTGGAATATCGCCATACGTTTCTTCATCAGCCCCGGTTATAGGATCTGAATAATTTCCTCTTACCTGATTGCTTGGTTTGTTCTTCCATTTTGTAGCATAGGTATTCACATTCGCTGTAAAATTCCTGCTATTGTAACTATATCCGAATTCAAGTGCGAGAACTTCTTCATTTTTTGTAATTGAATCAGGCTGGAAGTTGGCAGTAAAGCCATAGAAGTAATATTTATAATCTTTTGTTTTGGAGAGATATCCAAGGTTGAAAAATACATTACTTCGTTCTGAGAGGTTGTAATTTGCACCGGTTTTAAAAGTAAATCCAGGTTTATATTTCCAATCAGAATTCATATTTCCAAAATAGTCTTTCTTTTTGTAACCACTGACAGAACTGGTGAGGTTCACAAAAGCACTTACTTTTCCTACTTTATATTCAAGTAATCCGAACAAACCTCCCCAATTTACCAGGCCATCGTAATAATAGTTCACTTTATCACCAACTCTTTTCATAGCCAGTGATTTATTGGCTTCATAATCGTTTCGCAGGTCTTTTTCGTCAATGGCGTAGTCACCACCGAGTAAGTCGGTAATCTCGCTGTAATGCTCAGCTGTGTATGATCTGATATCAACACCGCCTGATAAACTTAAGGCAGGATTCAATTTGTAAGCAAAGGTTGACAGTAAGCCATACCAGACATGGTTGTTGTTATTCTGAACCAGATAGTTTTTCGAACAATAAAGTTTATCACTATATTCCGTTTCAATCGGATCTTCCCAGCCAAATCCTGTCCATACCAACTTGGTGTTTTCGTTATAAATTTTTTGCCAGTTAATCTGTCCTATTTCGTCCTCAGAATAAACACCTGGATTGTTTTCATAATCGGAAGGTGAAATAAGGTTATCATTATTAAGGCTGTTGCGCGGTTGCATTCCACCGCCTGTTCCCAGCGAAAGATATGCGATATTGGTAATTAATAAACGATCGTTCACATTCCATACATCTCTTAAACTGAATTGTGGTTTGAAATAAGTATTTACCATTTCATTCATCACAACCCTTTCAGCATTGGGATCGGTAATGCGGGCGGTTTGATCACTGTTCCAAACATCGGCATCACGTTTAATGTATCCCCAATGTGCGTTGTACCCGATTCCTTTGTTGATAATAGCAGGAAATTCATCAGAAGTAATACCTATTTTTTTTGCATAAGCAGTATCAAAATCAGCAATGGACCGCTTATATGATCGTTGTTTATGTGTTTGAGGTGCACCAAATCCGGTAAGACTGGTTATGTGATTTCCCCATACTTTATCAACCTTGGCATAAAAAAACCATGCTTTTACATTGGTCTGATCTACCCAGCCATCACCTGTTTTATAGGCGCCGGCAAAAGTAAGTCCCCATCCATTTTTTAGTTTCCCTGATGTAAGACCAAAATTGGTTGTGAGTTTACCATCGCCATCAACGGATTGTTCAATACTGATCTGTCGTTTATTTTCAATTCCTTTTGTAACGATATTCATGGTACCACCGACGGAAGGTAAAGCCAGCTTAGATGCTCCCAAACCACGTTGAACCTGTATGTTTCTTGTAACTGACTCTAATCCAAACCAGTTTGACCAATAAACCCAGCCATTTTCCATATCGTTTACAGGGATTCCATCAAGCATTACTGCCACATTACGCTGGCTAAATCCCCGAATCGTTATACGGGCATCACCATCACCACCACCTTGTTGGGTAGCATATACCCCGGGAGTTTTATTTAACAACATTGGTATGTCTTGTCCCGACAGCCTTTCCTCAATTTTGGAAGGTAGAATTGTGGTGAATGCGACGGGGGTTTCACGCACTTTCGCAATATCAGCGATAACTTCAACTTCTTCTAAATCTAATTCAGATTTAAGTAGAAATGTCAGCCGGAGTGGTTTTTGGTTAACTACTATTTCTTTACTGATTGTTTTATAACCAACAAATGAAATTAACAGCGTGTATTTTCCTTCGTTAAGTTCGAGGGTAAACTTTCCGTCAATATCTGTTACGGTTCCCGTGGTTGTGCCTTTTATAATAACATTGGCTCCAACAACTGTTTCATTTGATGAAGAATCAACAACAATACCACTCACTGACCGTTTCTGTGCGAAAGCTGATGCCGTTAAAATGAGGAGAAAGGAGAAAAGTAAAAATTTGCGTATCATACTGGCGTATTTAAATGTTCAACAGGTACCTGAACCGAAACTTTGCTCATCTTCAGATACCTGCAATGTTTATCGATTAAATTTAAAATTAATGAACCAGAATCTTTTTAACAGCCGATTCTTTTGAGTAAGAGATTACTTTTACAAGATACATTCCTTTTTGAAGTTCAACCGGTCCGATTTCAATTTGGAATTGTCCATTTGTATAAGCTTGTTTGAATACGCATTGTCCGATCAACGAAACAATCTCAACTTCTTTTACAGGATATTTAGAAGAGATAGTCAGGTTTTCAGAACTTACAGGATTTGGATAAACGGATAACCATGTGCTGGTTCCGGTTTCATCAATGCTTGAATAAGTCGGATCTGCAACGCAGGCATGCTCACCAAGTTCTGTCCATATATCTTTGTAGCTGTAATATCCGGCTGTATCAATGACTGCTGCTACTGTATCCCATTCTGAAGTAACAACGAAAGGATTTGGATTAACCACAACTCCTTTAACCACGTTAGGTTTACGAATTAAAGAATGGTCTGATGTCCAAGACATCCAGAACGGGCCATAAGATGATCCATCTGTTGCGTATTTTTGAACGATATAATTGATTACTTTTCCAGTAACCGGTTCGTCATTTGGACCATTATAGGTTAGTGTGCTGTCCTGTACGAATGACCAGCCGGTTTCAGAGGCGATAGCGCTTCCAAGGCCAATCTGTCCGAACAAGTCCACAGCTGTAACATTTGACATATCAGCATTCGGAGGCACTCCACCAGGAGTTTTAACCAGAGCAATGGCATCATTTCCATTCATATAAGTCGGTGCAGGATAAACACCATCAAGCTGATCAGCCATGGCTTGTAAAACTGGGCTGCATGCTGGTGATGTAGGTGTTGATGTTGTCTGACCATTTACAAGAAGAAATGTTTTATAGGGTTCCAGGGTACCTGATAGTTTTGTAGCACCACCATCATCAAAGGCTGAACCTCCATTACTGAAACGCAATACCCAGTAAATACTCAGGTCAATATTCTGATTTGTCGGGTTATAAATTTCAAGGCCTTTGTTGTTTCCACTTCCTTCAAGATATTCTGAAAAGAATAAATCTGTAGGTGTTTGGGCATTCATTGTAATCGTGAACAGAAGTAAAAAGAAATAAAGTAGAGTTTTTTTCATATTGTTAATGTTAAGAGTTTACAACTTGTTAATTTCCGACAAAAGTAATAACTAAAAAAGAGTTTTAGGGCACAAAATACAGATTTCCGTTACAAATTAATATTAACTTAATGTTTCATGTTCAAAACAGTATAAAATTCTAAATTCGTGTTTATATCTGGATCATGTAACTAAATTATGAAAGATTGTTGTAGAAATCATCTGTAATTTTCATCAAAAAATATGAACTATAATTCGAGATTATATTCATTCATTTTTCTGAAAGTATCCAAAGCATTGTTGATATTTGCGACATCTTTAACATAGAGAAGCAATTTTTCAGGGGTTTCCTTCAGCTTGCATCGGTTTTGGTTAATTTGGGCGAACTTAAGCATTTTCATGAAAGTTTGGGTTTGAAAATAGGTAGAGGATTGATCGCCAATAAAATAGGCGATTAGTGTTTTGTTTCTTAACACAATTTTTTCAAATCCAAGCTCACGTGCCAGCCACCGCAGACGAATGGTGTTCAAAAGATCATTTGCCTGACGCGGAATCGGACCAAACCGGTCGATAAGTTTTTCGGTAAATACATGCAATGATTCTTCATTCTGCAAATTGTCCAATTCGGTGTAAAGACTGATTCGCTCTGTGGAAGAATCGATGTATTCTGAAGGAAGCAGTATTTCCAGATCCGATTCGATGACACAATCCTTCACGAATTTTCCTGTATGATGTTCAGGAAACAAATCTCCAAATTCAGTTTCTTTTAGTTCGGTGATGGCTTCATCCAGAATTTTATGAAACATTTCGTAGCCAATTTCACTGATAAATCCGCTTTGTTCGCCGCCAAGCAGATTTCCTGCCCCACGGATATCAAGATCCCGCAATGAAATATTGAAACCGGAGCCAAGCTCCGAGAACTCATTGATCGCCCGCAGGCGCTTTTGTGATTCGGAAGGCAATGCTGCCAACGGCGGTGCAAGTAAATAGCAAAATGCCTTTTTGTTCGAACGGCCGACTCTTCCGCGTAACTGATGCAGATCAGATAATCCAAAATTCTGTGCATCGTTGATAATGATGGTATTGGCATTCGAAATGTCCAATCCTGACTCAATAATTGTCGTTGCTAATAATACGTCATAATAACCCTCAATAAAATCGAGCATCACTTTTTCGAGATGATGGCCTTCCATCTGGCCATGTGCCACACCAATGCGAATTCCGGGTACAAACTTCATGAGCATGGCATGAATATCCATTATGTTTTGAACCCGGTTGTGAACAAAAAATACTTGTCCGCCGCGGTTAATTTCAAAAAGTATTGCCTCACTGATTACATCTCTGTTAAATGAACGTAGTTCAGTCTGCACAGGATAGCGGTTTGGTGGAGGCGTATTGATGATACTCAGATCACGCGCTCCCATCATCGAGAACTGCAAAGTTCTGGGAATGGGAGTTGCAGTTAGCGTGAGTGTATCAACATTTGCCTTGATCTGTTTTAACTTCTCTTTTGCTGAGACGCCGAATTTTTGTTCTTCGTCAATAATCAACAGGCCCAAGTCTTTGAATTCGACATCTTTACTGATTAAACGGTGTGTTCCGATAAGAATATCAACCTTTCCTTCTTTCAGTTTCTTCAATGTTTCTTTCTGTTGGTTAGGCGACCTGAATCGGTTCAGATAATCGACTGTGGCTGGAAACTCTGCCAACCGATCGGTAAAAGTTTTGTAATGCTGCAAAGCAAGAATGGTCGTTGGAACAAGTATGGCAACCTGTTTTGAATCGGCTACCGCTTTAAATGCTGCACGGATGGCAATTTCTGTTTTACCAAATCCAACATCACCGCAAATCAGACGATCCATAGGCGCTTCTGATTCCATATCAGCTTTCACATCTGTTGTGGCTTTAATTTGATCAGGCGTGTCCTCATAAATAAAGGAAGCCTCCAGTTCGGTCTGAAGGTATGTATCAGGCATAAACTGAAAACCTATACTGTGCTTACGTTCGGCATAAAGTTTTATCAGGTCGCGGGCAATATCCTTGACTCGGCTTTTTGCTTTGTTTTTTAGTTTGCTCCAGGCGTTTGAACCAAGTTTATTCAAGGAAGGCTCGGCACCTTCTTTACCCGAATATTTTGAAATCCGATGCAATGAATGAATACTCACATAAAGAATATCGTCGTTTTGATAAACCAATCGAATAGCTTCCTGTTGCTTTCCGTTGTTATCAATGATTTCCATTCCATCAAAACGCCCTATTCCATGATCGATATGACTCACAAAATCGCCCACACTAAGATCATTCAGTTGCTTCATTGTCAGCGCTTCTTTCGCGACAAAGCTTTCACGGATGTGATATTTATGATATCTTTCAAAAATCTGATGATCGGTGTAACAGCAAATTTTAAGGTCATTGTCAATAAATCCTGATTCTAAACTGTGATTAACATATTGAAATTCAACGATATCAGGATTATTTTTGCTGGCTTGCAAATCATGCAGAATTTGTGTCAGTCTATCGATTTGCTTTATGCTTTCTGAAAGCACGAATACTTTCTGCTGGTTATTGTTTTTTTTGCGAAGATCGTCAAGCAGCAGTTCGAAATTTTTATTGAAATATGGCTGTGGACTGCAATGAAACATGGCGGTGTAATCAGAACCAATTGCACTCTTTGGTCCAAACTCAATCGTTTTCAATTGCATAACCTGATCCCAGAGTTCTTCACCGGTGCTGAATGATTCGGATGGTTTCTGTTGTTTGTTTTCCGGATCTATCTTTTCAAAAGCTATTATAGCTTTTTTATATTCGACATTTACCCGGTCAATGAAGAACAAAGCTTCGTCCATCCATACAGTTACATCGTCAGTAAAGAAATTAAGCAGACTTTCTCTCTCTTCAAAAACAAAACGATCC
>CAJBPB010000033.1 GCA_903957365.1 uncultured Bacteroidota bacterium | reverse complement strand
TCGCAGATGGCGTTAAGAAATTGGTCGGCAAGAAATTGGAAGTGAAACATCACTATTTGGATCGCTATTTAATCCGTTTGAAGGATTTGAGGCTCTATTGTGTTATGAGGATCAAAACACGATGTATTATGGTTCATTTAATGAATTCGGGAGATGTACACATTTTCTGGTTGGATTGGATGAAAACAAAAATCTACCAGTCCGGTTTTTCCCGAATCCGGCAAAGAATGAGGTTTTCATTCAAAAAGATAGTCAGGAACGAATCAGCACTTTGACCCTAATTAACCAAACAGGGCAAAAGGTGATATACTTCACAGATGATATTGAAAAGATTGATGTCTCAATGTTACCACGTGGTGTTTACATAATAATGGTGACAACTCAAAATCAGGAAATTATCAGACGAAAAGTGCTGATTGAGTAAAACAGAAATAATCAAATCTTAAGGAAAATTATTAACAATCAATCTAACAAAGCAGCATTAACGATCATCGCTTCACAAATAAACTCAGCAGCTTCTCCATTTCCGAAAACAGGTGTAAATTTCAGATTATCATTGTTTTGGAATGATTTCCAAGCCGAAATAATCCGTTCTTCATCAGCATTGGCAATAATGGCCGCACCAACCTCCACAATCTCCTTCCATTCAGTTTCGGATCGTAAAATGATGCAAGGTTTTTCAAAAAAATACGCTTCTTTCTGCACCCCGCCTGAATCAGTAATTACCATGGATGTATTTTTCTCTAACACGATCATATCTAAAAATGAAGCGGGAGGAATAATCAGTATTTCTGAATTCGAATTAACCCGGTCAAACAAAGCTTTTTCGAGTTTCTGTGGTAGCATTTTAGTGGTACGGGGATGAATCGGAAGTACAATTTTCTGGCCACTCAGCACTGAAATCTCAAGCAATGCACGAAATATACTGTTCAGCCTTTCGGGTTGATCTGTATTGTTGTCACGATGGATGGTGCTGAGTATAAATGTATTCGGAATGAGATTATGGCCAGCTAAAACTGTCGATTTTTCTTCGGCAATTTCAGCAAAATGAAGACTATTATCGAACATGACATCACCGCAATGATAAATGCATGGATTATCTTGATTATATGGCGCAGTAGCTCCGGCATTGAATCCTTCCTTTATAAGATTATCGAAACCGGTTTTGGTTGGTGAAAACAACAATGTTGAACAATGGTCACATAAAATCCGGTTAATCTCCTCGGGCATTGTCTTGTTAAACGAACGCAATCCTGCTTCGATATGTGCTACCGGAATATGAAGTTTTGAAGCGGCTACAGCTCCGGCAAGTGTCGAATTGGTATCGCCATAAAGCACCATGAAATCTGGCTTTTCTGTCAGAAGGATTTTCTCAATCCCTTCAATCATCCGCGCTGTCTGCACACCATGGCTTGCCGAACCGACACCCAGATTGTAATCTGGCCTGGGAATCTCCAGTTCCTCAAAAAAAACTTCAGACATATTCTCATCATAATGTTGCCCGGTATGAACAATAATTTCCTCAATATGATCCCGGAATTTTGTCCTTATTGCACGGCTTAATGCGGCGGCTTTGATGATCTGTGGACGGGCACCTATGATTGTAACAATTTTGATTTTCATTATTTTAACCTGGTTGTTATATTTTTTTACTGCCGCAAAGATACGAACTTACCCTTTTAGCGCCTATTTCTGAAATTGGATAGTCCTGGAAATCAGGTTTCAGAGAATTCATACTACTAAATCTTAACTATCTTAATTTCAACTGACTACCCATTTTGACCTTTTGTCCGGCTTTGATTTTATTCATCTTGTATAATCGGTCCAACCTAATTCCATATAACTGACTGACAGCGTGTAATGATTCACCATCCCGTAGTTTATGTGTTTTTACCTTTGCTGATTTTCTGTGTTTCTTCTCCAGATAAATCATCATTCCTTTTTCGGGTTTGTGTCCCTTTTTCAAGTCATTATACTTGTACAATTGATAGGAATACACATCAAATTCATCAGCAATGGCTTCAATGGTTTCTTTTTCACGGGCAAAAACCAGTTTAATTCCATTGTTACTGTGTATAAAACGACCAGCTTTCGATTTCCCGACAACCTTAAAATCGGATGGATTGACCGTAATAAAGGCATAACTTATTTCCGAAATTTCTGTTTTATCTCTTTCCTCCTTTTTATTCAGCACCAGATTATCGTATGCACTAAGATTGTATTTTTCGATAATGGTAATAAGTAATTCAGGATACCGTGGGTTTGTCGCATAACCCGCCTTTTTTAATCCGTTTGCCCATGCTTTGTAATCGCTGATATCTAAAAGAAACAATCCGGCATAACGATCACGTTGTGTCAGAAACAAAGAATGATCATTGAACGATTCTTCTGCATTTTTGTACGATCTGAAACATTCATTCGGAGCATCATCTGTTTGATAATAGGTTTTTCCGGTCCATTCTTTATGGCATTTTATCCCAAAATGATTATTCGCCTTTCTGGCCAGATCACTGTTTCCACTTCCTGATTCCAGAATACCCTGTGCCAGTGTGATGGAAGCGGGGATCTTAAAATCCCGCATTTTTTCGATGGCTGTTTCCTTGTAGGTTTCAATATATTGTTCAGTCGTAATGCGCTGCTGGGCCTTCATTCCAATTGGTAAATACCAGGTAATGATGACCAGAAAAAGCTTGTAAAAATGAGACAACCTGACTTTCATAATCCAGACAAATTTATAAGTTTAGCAGAAGAATCCAATCAAAAAATTAAAACTACCTTGTAACCCGGCCAAAATTGCTAATTTCAACCCATTAAATTAAAGAACAGACTTTATGGATTTGATAAAAAAGTATTTTACAAATTTGACTGACAAACAGTTAGAACAGTTTGAAGCGATGAAACCATTTTATGAAGACTGGAACAGTAAGATCAATCTGGTTTCACGTAAGGATATGGATCATTTTTACGAACGTCATGTTTTACATAGTCTGGCGATTGCACAATACCTTAAAATACCAGCCGGATCAAGCATCCTGGATGTTGGAACAGGCGGTGGTTTTCCAGGAATACCGCTGGCAATATATTTCCCGGAATCAAATTTCCTGTTGGTTGATAGCATCGGAAAAAAAATCATGGTCGTGAACCAGGCAATTGAACATCTGAACCTGCAGAATGTAACCGCTGCAAACCAGCGGGCTGAACAGGTAAATAAAACATTCGATTTCATTGTGAGCCGGGCTGTGACCAATATCCCTGAATTTTTAGGTTGGGTTGGAAAAAAGTTTCACGGTAAAAGCCGCGGAAGCCAGCCCAATGGTATCATTTTACTTAAAGGTGGAAATCTCGATCCGGAAATTGAGCAGTTACCTTCACGATGGATAGTGCAAAAATATCCCGTTTCGAATTGGTTTTCGGAAGAATTCTTTGAAACGAAACAATTAATTCACATTTTTTAAGCTTCTATAATATTCATTCACAAGTTATTAACAGACTTTTAAAAGTAAAAATAATTGCAACAAATTCTCCTTTAAAATAATTGTCTAAATTAGCCCGATTTAATAATTAATACCCAAGATTATATGACAGATTCTATTAAAAGATCCCTACGGGATTCGAAGACAGCCCGGTGGATAGCACTCGGTTTGATCTCCCTAACAATGTTTTTCGCCTATTTCTTTGTTGATGTGGCTGCACCATTGCAAAGTCTGCTTGAAAGAAACCATGGATGGTCGCCTGAAACCTTCGGGATGCTTGGTGGCTCTGAGTTTTTTCTGAATGTTTTCGCATTCTTTTTGATTTTATCAGGGGTAATTCTTGATAAGATGGGTATTAGATTTACAATTATCACTGCCGGCCTGGCAATGGTTATAGGTGCTGCAATTAAATATTTCGCTCTGACGGAAGCATTTGCAGGAAGTGGATTAGCCGAATGGCTTGGCAGCTTCTGGGTTTCGGTTCCTGCCTCAGCTAAACTGGCATTTTTTGGATTTTCAATTTTTGGTGTTGGTGTTGAGATGGCAGGTATAACTGTTTCAAAAACAATCGTTAAATGGTTCAAAGGCAAGGAAATGGCATTGGCTATGGGTTTAGAAATGGCCGTTGCACGTCTCGGCGTTTTTGCTGTATTTCGTTTATCCCCAATTTTTGCAGAGAGCGGTGGAGCATCTAATTCTATTTTCTGGGGTCTTGCTTTTCTATGTATCGGATTTCTCAGTTTCTTCATTTATACATTCATGGATGCCCGTCTCGACAAAGAAATTGGTACTGATGATAATGCTGAACCAGAAGAGGTATTTCGTGTCAGCGATTTATGGCTGATCATGAAAAACCCTGGTTTTCTTGCTATTGCTGGTTTGTGTGTACTTTTCTATTCAGCAATTTTCCCTTTCCAGAAGTTTGCCACAGATATGCTATCATCAAAACTGGATATCAGCATCAAGGATGCCGCTGCCATGTTTTCCTATTTCCCGATAGGTGCCATGATCCTTACACCATTCATTGGTGCTTTCCTCGATAAAAAAGGACTTGGTGCAACCATGATGTTGTATGGTGCTATTTTACTTACTGTTTCGCATCTCATTTTCGCACTTGTTCCTGCTGCTGCATTCACAAACTTTGTAGCCTATGCCACCATCGTTGTTTTAGGATTGGCATTTTCTCTTGTACCGGCATCCATGTGGCCTTCTGTTCCAAAAATTGTTGAAGAAAGATTTCTTGGCTCAGCCTATGGTTTAATTTTCTGGATTCAGAATATCGGACTACTTGCTGTTCCTATTCTGATCGGTTGGTCGCTAAGCGCTGCCAACCCGGGCGTTGCTGAGGCAATAGCTGCCGGTGATGTTACTGCAAAATATGATTACACTGTTCCTGAATTTATTTTTGCTGGTTTTGGTGTAATGGCAATGATTTTGTCTGTCGTACTAAAAATGGTGGATAAGCACAAAGGTTATGGCCTTGATAAGCCAAATACAAAGTCATAATAATATGATATCATTATCTTAATAATTTCTTAGTTATCAGGTAGATAATTAATTTATTATTTAACAAAATGGAACCTTTTTTTGTAGGGTTCCATTTTTTTATTCTTTAAGAATTATTGCTATTTGGTTATATTTCAAATCTGATGGAAACCAGACTCAAAATCATTTTTATGAAGGAACTTTAAACTAAATTTCGAGAATAACGGTCAAACAAAGCCATAATTCAACCAAATTTTATACTTTTATCCCAACGAAAATAAACAAAGAATATACTTAATAAAATTGTCATTATGAGCAAATCAATTCTCGATCTCGAACCAAAAGAGGTGTGGTCTAATTTCCATTCATTAACACAGATTCCACGTCCATCGAAACATGAAGATAAAATACAGGATTTCATGGTTGGTTATGGCCAATCACTTGGACTTGAAACCATTAAAGATGAAACCGGTAACGTCATTATCAAGAAACCTGCTACTCCTGGAATGGAGAACCGCATGGGTGTAGTTTTACAGGGTCACCTTGATATGGTTCCTCAAAAAAACAGTGATAAAGACCATGATTTTACAACTGATCCTATCACAACAATCATTGATGGCGATTGGGTAAGGGCAGATAAAACGACTCTGGGTTCCGATAATGGAATTGGTGTGGCTTCAGCTATGGCAGTGCTGGCATCAACCGAATTGGTACACGGACCTATTGAAGCGTTGTTTACCTGTGATGAAGAAACAGGAATGACAGGTGCCAATGAACTGAAACCAGGTTTGCTGGATGGTCAGATTATGCTGAATCTGGATTCAGAAGATGAAGGTGAATTATATATTGGTTGCGCCGGTGGAATTGATTCAACAGGCGTATTTACTCCAACTTTCGAAGATGTTCCATCCGATACTGTTGCTTTTAACCTCACTGTAAAAGGTTTGAAAGGCGGTCACTCAGGGCTTGATATTAATTTGGGACGCGGTAATGCAAACATCATTTTGAACACCTTGCTGATGACAGCTGCTGGCAAATTCGGCATCCGCCTGGCAAATATCAGCGGAGGCAATCTGCGTAATGCCATTCCACGCGAGGCTATTGCTGTAGTAACTATTCCTGCTGAGAATCAGAAGAATTTTATACAGTTTGTGATTGAATTCGACGCGATTGTCAAAGAAGAATTCAGTAAAGCGGATGAAGGTGTAAGTGTCAGTTGCGAAATCACCACTGTACCTGAAAAAGTAATTGACCTTAAAACACAGAGTGGTTTGTT
>CAJBPB010000032.1 GCA_903957365.1 uncultured Bacteroidota bacterium | reverse complement strand
TTATTTTCAAAATAATGACGATAAACAAGTATAGTTGAATTTAATGAAGCAAGAACAATATTTGAATCTGCACTTTTGATGAACTGGCCTGAATGGAATATTTTCTATTTACGAAGGTTTATGTCTGTTCTTCACATATTGACTTGGTGATATTCCCTTTATCTTTTTAAATTGCTCACTAAAGTTTGAAATATTACTGAATCCACTGTCAAAACAGATTCCTGAAATATTCATTTTGTTCTCAATCAATAGTTTACAGGCATGACCTATCCGTATTTCATTTAAAACTGTATGGAATGATTTACTTGTGTGCTTTTTAAAATACCTGCAAAACGAAGTTGGTGTCATTCCAATAATTGCTGAAACTTTTTCAAGATTTATGTTTTCCTGAAAATTATCGATCATATAAAGATGTGCTTTTTTTTTTGAACCCATACATTATCCTGATGTACCTAATATTCCATATTTTCCGTCCACCCTATTGTTTCCTGACAATATTTATAATGAGATAATCCGTTATCATTTTGGTTTGAATGAAAACCGTTAAGTTTCATCCTCAAAAAAAGAAGTCAGATTAGATTGCAGCCGGTAAAAAAAGTACTTTTGAGTAAATATTATCCATTGAAAATTCATTCACTTTCTTTTAATCTGGTCATATTTTTTAGTTTGCTGCTTTCACAAAATCTTGTTTCTCAGGAAGCTGTGATTAAAGGATTAGACAATTCAGAACTTGCTTTCCCCTGGGCTGGTGGTCTGGATGCCTGTCAGTTTGGAGATATTGACTTGAATCAGGATGGCACAAATGATCTGATGGTTTTCGATCGCCGCGGAAACAGACTTTTATGTTTTATCAACAAAGGAATTCCAAATCGTATCGATTATACTTATGCACCGGAGTTTGAAAAACACTTTCCAGAAATAGAAGATTGGATCATACTGGCAGATTATAACAATGACAATAAAGTGGATATTTTTACATATTCACCTGGCTATGCAGGTATGAAAGTCTTTAAAAACGTGAGCAGCAATGAACTCGCATTTGAAAGTGTTGTCTATCCATATCTTACTTCATTTCAAGGCGGTGGCTATGTGAATATACTTGCAACAAACGCTGATTATCCTGCTATTGTTGATGTTGATAAGGATGGCGATTTAGACATTGTCACTTTTTGGGCATTGGGTGGTTTTATCGAATTACACAACAACCAATCCATGGAGAAATATGGTCATGCTGATTCTCTCAATTTTACAAAGACAGATTTTTGCTGGGGAAAAGTCGCTGAAAATGAGGAAAATAATGAGTTATTTTTAGATACTTGCTTGTTTGACAAAACCACTTTGAAAGGAAAAGCAAGACATCGGGGTGCAACATTTCAGGTTAGAGATTTCACCGGAGATGGTTTACTTGATTGTGTTTTAGCTGATGTTGATTATCCAAATCTGGTGTTATTGCAAAATGGCGGCTCATCCGAGGAGGCGATTTTCACGCGCCAGGACACCTCATTTCCGTCAGGCAATATTCCGGTAAGACTTTTCTCGATGCCCGTAACAGCCATGATTGATGTGAACAATGATGGTAATGATGATATGCTGGTATCGCCTTTTGATCCTAACCCGCTGGTTACAGAAAACACATCAAGCGTATGGCTGTATCTGAATAATGGCACCAATCAGAATCCTGATTTTCAATTAGTCACCAAGAATTTTCTTCAAAGTGGAATGATTGACGTCGGTTCAGTTTCATTGCCGGTATTGATAGATGTAAACGCTGATCAACTTACAGATCTTCTTATTGGAAATCTCGGAAAATATTCATCTTCCTATTATGCAGGAGGAACGCTGGTTAGCCTATATATTTCACAACTATCTTATTATCAAAACATAGGAACATCGGAAAAGCCTTCCTTTAAATTAGTGTCTGAAGACTTTGGCGGGTTATCTTCACTAGGTTTAAAAGGTTTGTCACCAACAATGGCCGATATTAATCTCGATGGAAAAATAGATTTGATTGTTGGCTGTGAAGATGGTAACCTGATGTATTTTGAACAATTAACCAATGGAATCTGGGAAATAAAAGACAATCATATTAGTCTGATTGATGTTGGCAACTGGAGTGCCCCAAATCTTTTCGATGTTGATTTTGATGGTATAATTGACCTGACGGTGGGTTCTGAATCAGGAAAACTAACCTATTACAAAGGATTTCTATTTTCAGATGGTATTCATTTTGAATTTGTTACAGATCATTTTGGCAATGTAGATGTAACAGATTTCAACGTATCTTACACAGGTTATAGTGTGCCCTGGTTTTTTATTACGCCTGAGAAAGATTTGAATCTGGTTGTAGGATCGGAAAAGGGGAAAATATTTCATTTTGATCAGATTACCGGAAATCTGGAAGGAAGTTTCAGAGAAATTGCCATGCTCGACAAATTGCTCGATACACTTCTGCCTGTTTTTGACATGGGTGCTCGATCATCAGCCTGCCTGGCCGATATTGACAATAACGGTAGCCTGGAAATGATTTGCGGAAATTATAGTGGAGGTCTTCAGCTTTTTAATAATTCCATTGAAGTCGTACCAGGAATTGAGTATATTACTGACAATCGGTATTTTACAATCTCACCTAATCCTGCAAAAGAGTTTTTCAATCTGCAATTGAAGAATTTAAGCAGCGTTACTGTAAATATTTCCTTGCATTCTGTCAATGGTCAATTGGTATTCGAAAAAACCATTTCAGCCTTTGAATCTGAAAACAGAATTCAACTTGAGAGTATAAAAGCGGGTCTTTACTGGGTTAAAGTCACAGGAAATGATTTTGTTAAAATCAGTAAACTGATTATTCGGTAGATGATTGAATTTGCATGAATTCGAATCAGAAATCAATAATAAAACTTGATCTTCTTCTTTTTATAATTAATCACCGCTTTGTGTTCAGATAAAATATCACCGCCCAGAATTCCATTTATTTCTGGTAGTTTGAGTAAACTATAAGAAGCATGAACGTGCTGTAAATCAATCACAATCGCAGTGTAATCTTCAATATTCAGATCGCCAAACTGCAATGACTGAATGCTTGTGACCATGCTAGCCATTGTATTTGTTCCTATTCCGGTTGAAAGACGCTCATTTTGATTTAGGTCAGGATCAATGATAAAGGAATGGATCGAAACCTGATCGAAAACCGTTCTGGAAGCACCGGTATCAATCAGAAAATTAGCGATTTTACCGTTTATTTTCCCTTCAAGGAGTAAATGACAACCGTCATTTTCAATTTCGAGCACACGAAAACTAACTTCTGTTATCTTCACTACTATCAGAAGTTTGGTTTCAATGCATACTTCTTATAAAAATCATCGATAATTTTTACGGCTTCTTCAGCAGTATCAACCAATGTGAAAATATCCATATCTTCTTCATTGATATTTTTATTCTTCAACATGGTTTCTTTTATCCAATCAACCAGACCGCTCCAGAAAGCCTTCTTAACAAGAACAATAGGGAATTTTACCAGTTTCTGTGTCTGAACCAGTGTGATGGCCTCAAAAAGTTCGTCCATAGTTCCAAAACCGCCTGGCAATACAATATAGCCTTGCGAATAACGCATAAACATAACCTTTCTGACAAAAAAATGATCAAATTCAATAAATTTATCAGGATCAATAAAAGGGTTTGATTTCTGTTCAAAAGGCAACTCAATGTTTAATCCAACTGATTTTCCACCAGCAAAATGAGCACCTTTATTACCAGCTTCCATAATACCCGGGCCACCACCTGTGATAATGCCAAAACCCTTTTTTGTGAGTAAATAAGCTATTTCTTCAGTCAGTCTGTAGTATTCGTGACTAGTTGTGGTGCGTGCCGAACCAAAAATCGCTACACAAGGACCGATTCTGCCCAATTTATCGAAACCTTCCACAAATTCGGACATCACTTTAAACACAGACCAGGAATCATGCGTCTTGATTTCATTCCAACTTCTCGCTTTGTATGCCTGTCTTATTTTTTTTTCTTCACTTTCGTTCATGCCAATCCTTCTTTATCACTAAAATATTTCATGAATTGAACCCTTTCAAAAACTGCAGGGTCATTGTGTTTGACCTGACTCAATTTACCCCGGAAATCATCCACTTTGTCAAAATTATGCTGATCCATCCATTCGGTAAGTTCATGATTCAGCACTTCAAAATAACTGATTCCATGCCGGTACAAAGCACTGGCAACCTGAACCACATTGGCACCAGCCAACAGTAATTTAATGACTGCTTTGCCATCTTCAACTCCAGTTGAAGCTGCCAGATCGCAACCTACACGACCCGACATCATTGCCATCCAACGCAATGGCATCGAAATTTCACCCGGATAACTCAGCACATTGGATGGGCTAACCTGAAGCGTTTCGATATTGATATCCGGACTATAGAAACGATTGAAAAGCACTAGTCCTTTGATACCGGTATAAGAAATCTTTTGAATAAACTGACCCAAATTGGAAAAATAGAAACTTATTTTCAAAACAACGGGTATCTGAATCAATTTTGTTACAGATGAAGCAATATCGAAATAAATCTTTTCATTCTCAAGGCTATTGTTTTCAAGTCCTGAAGGCAGCACGAAAACATTCAGTTCTAAGGCGTCAGCACCAGCCTTTTCAATTTCCTTTGCAAAACTCATCCATTCATGCGTCGACTTGCAATTGATAGAGGCAATTACAGGAATACTTACTTTCTCCTTTGCTCCTTTAATCAGATCAATATATTTTTTAATATTTTCCTGTCGTATTCTGACATCCAGATAATCAAGAAATTCTTCACGCCCGGTTTTTTCCTCTTCGTCTCGGATGGTCTTATCATATTCAAAAAGGATTTCCTCTTCAAATATGGACTTTAATACAATGGCCCCGGCTCCATATTGCTCAAATTGTTGAATTTTATGAACCGAATCAGTGAAACCTGAACTTGCTGCAATAATCGGACTTTTCAATTTTAATCCTAGATAAGTACATGATAAATCTGCCATGATATTTTTGATATTTTATGATGCTGAATTTGAACCTTTGAAAAACATTACTAAATTAATGAATTCATTCATCCGGTAAAATTAAGTCGAAAAAAAAACTAACCTCTTGTTGAAAATTAATCTGAATAAATCCCAAAATCAAATTAAAAAATACACGAATTTGCCTGCAAATTACAATATATCAACCTAATATCCTTCTAACTTTAACGAAAAGCAGGAAAACACACGAAAACATTTTTTATCACCCTGCTCTGCTCCTATTCATTCAGAATACAATTATTACAAAAAAGATACATTTTGTTAAAGACTTTGTTTTTTCGTATCTTTCCTAAACTTTTTGAAAAATATCTTCGGTTATTCGCTACTAAAATTGATTATTATGAAAGTAATTTGTATCGGAAACTATCCACCACGACAATGCGGAATCGCCACTTTTACTGAAAATCTTATTAAATCAATATTAAACGCTGCATCACTGCAGGCATTTGAACTTGATTTTGAAATAATTGCCATGAATGATGGTGGTCAAAATTATAATTATCCTACAATCGTCCTGAAATCAATTCAGGAAAAAAGCAAAGGAGATTATATTGAAACTGCAGAATATATTAACCAGTCTGAAGCTGATATTTGTTTGCTGCAACACGAATATGGGATTTTTGGAGGCGAAAGTGGTTTATTGATACTGGCCATGCTTCGAAAAATAAAAATACCAATTATATCGACATTACATACAGTGCTTCAGAATCCTGGATTCCACCAAAAAGAAGTACTTAAAAAAATTGCTAAGTACTCGACTAAAGTTGTGGTTATGAATAGTCTGGCGATTAATTTCCTTGAAGAAATTTTTGAAGTTCCTAGAGAGAAAATTATTCAAATTCAACATGGGGTACCCGATTTTGAAGCACTTGAAAATAAATTAATCCCCATACCAGAAAATTGGCAGAATCGGGATATTTTACTGACTTTTGGACTAATCGGCCGCAGTAAAGGTATTGAAACTGTAATTCGTGCATTGCCTGAAATTGTAAAACAAAATCGAGAGGTATTGTACGTGGTTCTTGGCAAAACCCATCCAAATATTGTCAGGTATGCCGGCGAAGAATACCGTGAGTTTCTCGAATCATTGGTTAAACAACTGGGAATGGAAAATCATGTTATATTCATGAATCAATATGTGACTGAACTGGAATTGATGTCATACTTAAAGGCGGCTGATATTTATGTCACACCTTACCTGAACAAGGCACAGATAACTAGTGGCACTTTAAGTTACGCTATTGGCGGAGGTTGTGCAGTTGTTTCAACTCCGTACTGGCATGCAGAAGAATTGCTGGCAGATGGGCGCGGTATTCTGTTTAATTTTGAAAATAACGAAGAATTATCCACAATCATAAATGAATTATTACATAACAAATCCGAATTAAAGACACTTCAGGACAAAGCCTTTGAATATGGAAAAACCATGTCGTGGCCTATCATTGGGAAACAGTATCTAACTCTTTTTGTGAAAGTTGCCACAAATAAAAATAACTCAAAATCATATAATCCTTCAGTAATGCAATGTATTGATTATAATATTTCGCATCTGCAACGATTAACTGATTCTATCGGGATTCTTCAACATGCCCGAACCAGCGTTCCATATTTTAAAACCGGTTATTGTCTTGATGACAATACACGTGCGCTGATCTTGTGCCTGATGCTATGGAACAAAACGAAGGACACAAAACTTCTTGCATTGATGCATGTCTATTTATCATACATCATTTTCATGAAGCAGAAAGACGGAAGCTTCAAAAACTATCTCACATTCGATCGAAAAGCATTTTCAGATGATTCTTCAGATGACGCTTTTGGCCGGGCTTTTTGGGCAATGGGCACGCTGGTTCGCTTCGCTCCAACAGATGCAATGTTTCAAACTGGAATTGATTTGTTCAATCAATCCATTACTCAACTTGATAAGCTAAGCTATGCCCGGGGATTTGCGAATGGAATATTTGGTCTTTACCATTATGTCAAGAAATTTCCCGATCAGGAAAAATACCAGATTTTATTACAAAAGCTGGCAGATCAACTATGCGATCGTTATGATAAATACAGTCATGACCGCTGGAATTGGTTTGAAGAATCCCTCACGTATGATAATGGATTGCTGCCGGCATCCCTATATAAGGCCTTTGAAATAATAAAAAGAGAAAGATATTTTAAAATCGCTGAAGAAAGCAGGCAATTCCTTGAGTCAAAATGTTTTCGTGAAGACTGGCTTTCCTTGATTGGAAATCGAAAATGGCACAGAATGGATGATGATTTCGAACTCTTTGCCCAGCAACCTGTTGATGCACTGGCTATGGTAATATTATATGAAAGTGCCCACAAAGTTACCGGAAAAACTGATTTTATTGATAAACTGAATAAATCATTTCATTGGTTTCTGGGAGAAAACGATTTGAATATCAGTCTTCTGGACACTGAAACAGGCGGTTGTAATGATGGCATCGAAGAATTTAATATCAATAGAAATCAAGGAGCTGAAAGTACTATATCCTTACTGCTTTCACAGGTCATCGCGGAGCCTTTTCAAATCATAAATTCAATTTAAGTAATTTATTAAGGCGCATAAGCAACACGTGACGATCGACAGGCTTTTTAATGTAATCGGCAGCACCAAGTCCCAGACCTTTCACCTCATCGTCAATACCTGTATGTCCTGAAAGGAAAATTACAGGAATCTCGATATGGTTTTCATTCAGATATTCCAGCATTTTATATCCATCCAGATTAGGCATCGCGACATCTGAAAGAATCACATCAAACGATCCTTTACTTATTTTCATCAGTGCGACAATACCATCAGGTGCAATCTCGACTTCATAACCATCTGATTTAAGAATTGCACTTATCATCTTTTGGTTTATTACTTCATCTTCAACAACCAGAATGCGCGCTTTTGACGTTTCCGGACCGGGACGACCTTTCTTAAGATCAGAAGGCACCAGATTAGTCAGCAGTTCTTTCATCGAAACCGTGGCATAAGTTGAAGAAGTATCCGACATGGCATAAGGTATCACCAATTCATCGTTGCTTATGATTGATCCGCAAGAGTAAACAACATTGGGCACATAACCTTCACGTTCTTCTTCATTGGGAGAAATGAGCGGTTCGCTCAGCTGTCCGATTATTTTTGTAGGATCGTCCAGATCCAGTAATATTGCACCGATTGCATATTTACGCATTGTTCCAACACCATGAGTAATAACAAGCCAGCCAAATTCAGTTTCTATAGGTGATCCACAATTACCAACCTGAATAAATTCCCAGGGAAACTTTGGAATATGGATTTTTATCGCATCATTCCATAAATTAATATCGTTAGAAAACATAATATAATTATTGATGCCATCAATTCTTGAAAGCATCACATACTTTCCTTTAATTTTTCGGGGGAAAAGCGCCATTCCTTTGTTTTGGGCATTTTCACCATGTATAGGCATGATTTTGAAATTATAGAAATCTTTGGTTTCGACCAGTTTAGGCATGATACTGCGACCATTATAGGCAGTATAGGTTGCATAATACCGAACCAGACCATCATCATCAGTAAATTTCACAAACCGTGCGTCTTCAATACCATTGCTTTCAGCTGCTGCAATTGGAAAAATAACACGATCAGAAATACCGGTATCAAGTGAAAATGAAATCTCATAATGTGAATCAGCCAGCCAACTAATGGTCCGAAGAATATTCCGTTGGTCTTCATCTGGTTGCAATTCATGATTTGTCTCTTCAAGTGCCCGATTCATTTCATTGTAATCAAATTCGTCCCGAAGTTTGTTTAACACATGGTTAATAACACCATTTTCTCTGTCCAGATCACAATACCCATGCAATTCACATAGTTTCTGTCTGAAACTTTCTCTGTTGTAAATATAATTTTTAATTGCATCAGCTTCATCAATCAGTCTTCCGGTAGGGATGAGTTCAAGATTATTGTTTGCATCCAATATTCCTCCCCTGAAAACAATGGATGAAATGTGGCCTTCTCCGGTTGCCCTAAAACTGATAATCACACGTTTTTGTCCCTCTTGTAATCCTGTCTGGTCAGGATCTTCAACCATTGAAGGATTGAAAAAAGCAGCTGATTCAATAGAATATTCTGAAGTAAAAAATGCTCCGATCAGCAACTTCTTTGATATTGACAAATTATTCAGATCTCCGTTTTTACCATTTATGATTTCCTTTGTACGGTCAAAATGCCTTTGAAAAACCTTTGAAATATTTCGGTGCCTCGCTGAAAAATCGCGCAAAGACTGATTCAAACTCAGTCTGGCCGCTTCCTCCGGCATATCAATTACTTTTTGAATGATTGATTGAATTCTTGTTTCCGGACCCGGGAAAAAGAACCGAACAATTACTCTTTTGGGATCACTGTAAAAACGAATCGGTTTGCGAATGATAGTTGTACTCATAGTTTCTACTGTATTATTCAGTAAATTTAATCATAATGCAATCAGATTCAAACGCTTTATTAAAAAAGATTTTACAATTAAACAATTTATTGTATTGAAATTAAGCCTTTTGAAATACGCGAATCAATGATTAGAAGAATGCACAACAAGAAAATGCCTGCAAAAAGATTCTTCATAATTTTCACCAATAAGTAAATACTGTAAAAAGAAAGGAATAAAAAAAAACCGGATGAAGTGTATTCAACCGGTTTTAAATCATTGCATTTCTTGTTATTCCTGATGAGGTGTAACCAATTCAATCAATTCAGGCAAATCCATTCCCAGATTTTTTAAATGGGCGATTGTTGGAACACCATTTTTAGTCCAGCCACGACGATTATACACTGCATCTAACAATTGTTCATATCGATTCTCGCGGTAAGCACGTGTGGCAGCCATTTTCTCTTCTGTCGTCTTGCCAGCCGGATCAAATCCAACCAGTTCAAGTAATTGTTTATCATACCGTTCAGCGCGTGACTCATATTCTTCTCTGGTAACAGGACCAGCGGCGCGATAGGGTTGCGCGTCCCATTTCCGAACACCGAATCCGCGGCGCAGATTGAATATTCTCTGAAAGTTATAAACACGCTCCGATTGCCTGATCATTTCTTTTTTATCAAAATCCTTACCTGTAACAGCTTTATAAATGGTTACATAGTTGTCAACATGTTCAGGAACTTTGGCTGGTTCATCTGTCTCATGATTATTCTCAGGCTCTACATCATTCCATGGAAGTTTGCACAAGCCAACCAGACCAAACCAGGTTCTGAACATCGGGAAATAGTGTAAAGCCTCTGCCTTCGCCTCAAATGTCGGAATCTGATTATTTACCATATCCATAAAGATCAGCCAGGCTTCATCATGCTGCGGACCCTTGTTGGTCATCGCATAGCCACCCTGCTGCGCAAGTGATTCTTTACTAACATATTGAGAATACTCCAGACCTTTGTTTTCCATACCGATATCCTGCATGAAATTAGGATCACCCCAACCCTTTTCACCAAATATTTGTTTCAGTTTTCTAACACCCTGACCCGCTGTAACACCAAATCCTTCTCCTCGTCCCAGTTGATGAAGTAAATCCATTGCAGCATCGGCATTGCCAAAATGAAGTTTTAAACCTCCGGTTCTTTCTTCATTCAAGATACCATTTTCATAACATTCCATTAAGAAACCAAGTATGGTTCCCCAGCTGATGGTACAAATTCCATAAGTATCGCAATAAAAGTTGGCTTCTATCGTGAAATCAGGATTGAATATTCCTGCAATAGAGCCCAAAGAAGAGGTTGTCTCGTACTCTGGACCATCAACAATTACTGTTTGTCCCTTATAAGGCCCGGTGCGTAACAGATAATCATCAATACCCTTTGCACAGGCCATATTGCAGCCAATCCAGCAACCATCAGGTATGCCTTGTGTAAATTTTGATTTCCAGACCTCACCATGAATTTTGTCTGCTTCGGGGTGATTCCCGAATTTAAAATTATGAACAGGCAACAAATCATAATCGTTCATTACATTTGTTAAGTGAGCAGTTCCTTTGGTGCGCATTTCAGCTTGTTTATCATCGAGCTCACGCATCTCACGGTTGAAGCGCTGGCCTCTTTCCATGATTGCTTTCAGATCAACAACATTATTGAGATTACCTTTAACACCTGAAATTTTTGCAACAATCGCCTTTATTTTCTTGTCTCTTAAAACAGTTCCTATACCACCCCGTCCAGCTTGTTTTAGACGGACTTTTTTACGTTTTGCATCATAAAAACTAAAATTCAACATGCCAATAAGTGAAAAGTCAGCAGCAGAACCAGCTGAAACAACCGCAACATTGCGTTTGTCTTTCTCATCATCGGCGTACATTTCAGTAAGCATCTCGGCCAAAACATGGCTATTGGTTGGTTCATTGGGAGCTGTAAGAATTTCTATCCGATGATTAACACCATCAATATAAATAATCACATCTTCTTCTGATTTACCCTGAATTTCAATTGCATCAAAACCAGCAAATTTCAAAAACGGGCCAAAATATCCACCAACATTGCTATCCATCACTGAATCAGTCTGAGGTGAAATAGTAACACAGATAGATTTTCCTGTTCCTGAATATTGCGTTATACCAGCAATAGGACCAGAAGAAATGACGATTTCATTTTCAGGATCATTCCATTTCGTTTCGGGTAAAGTACCGTTCCAAAGCAGACGCAAACCATAGCCTTTGCCACCGATAAACTTTTCTTTCATGACTGCAGGAACCACTTTTTCAGCGATTTCCAATTTACTCAGATTGACATAAAGTGTTTTGTCAGTATAGCCTCTGTCAAGCTCTTTCCATTCATAATCCAAACGCTTAAGTGTCTGGTGCGAATTCTTTATCTCAGCAATATTCATAACTGATATGGGTTTTTGTTAATATTTTCACAAAAATAGCTTTTTTAGACTTACAAAATACTGTAAGTCTCTAATATATAGCAATATGCAATTTAACGCATATCGATAATTATTTGATCTATTCGCCTGATATTAAATATTTTGAACCCCGGATTTAGAATGTTTATAAATTTTATTGTTCTATTTACTTACCCCTGACAGAGTAAATTAATTAATTTAGCAAAGATTATAATTGCTTTGAATTATTCATCAAAACATTATAATGAACTCATATAATGTTGATTGCATTAAAATGACACAAAACGAATTAAGGAAAAAGCTTAAGGAAAAAACGGTAGGCATAGCAGGTTGTGGCGGATTAGGATCAAACGCGGCCATTGCATTGTCCAGATCGGGGGTTGGTAGTTTTGTGATAGTTGATTTTGACAGGGTTGAAGAAAGCAATCTGAACAGACAGTACTATTTCAGGGAACAGATTGGGAAAAAGAAAGTTGAAGCCTTGTCAATAAATATATTTAAAATAGACAGGTCAATAAACATTGAAGCGCATGCAATTAAAATGAAACCGCATGATGTAAAAACACTTTTTGGAAAGTGCGATATCATATTAGAAGCATTTGATGTGGCAGATGCCAAAATGATGCTTGTCGAAAGTGTAATGGAGCAGCTACCTCAGATTCCAATCATTGTCGGAAATGGAATGGCAGGAATAGGTGGGTTTGAACTACTGAAAATTATTAAATGGGCTGAAAATGTATATGTTTGTGGCGATGGCATTTCAGAGGTAAGTGAAAATTTACATCCTCTGGCTCCCCGGGTTGCCATCGTCGCAAATATGCAGGCGAATCTGGCGTTAGAATTATTGTTAAAGTAAAACCATTTCATGATCATTAATTTAAATAACAGGATTGAAGAAGTCGTTGCTGATGAATTGACTGTAAACGGCTTAATAAAGTATAAAAACTTTACTTTTCGGCTACTGGTTACAAAAGTGAACGGAAAACTGGTTAAAACAGTGGACCGTGATCAAGTTTTTGTAAACGATGGTGATACAGTTGAAGTATTACATTTAATATCCGGAGGATGAAATCGTAGTAAAATGAATTTTATTTCCCGCCATAAAAAAAAAATACTGATCTGGTTTGTGCCAGCACTTATAATATTGCTACTATCCTCTGTAATAAGTTTTTATTATGTCGTAAGCGCTTCAGCAAATCAACGTATTTATAATGAAATAAAGAAAATTCCTTATAACAAAGCAGGATTATTGCTCGGAACAAGTAAATACACCGGGCCAGGTTTAATCAATCAATATTATCAGTTTCGGATAGATGCTGCAGTTGCATTATTCAAAGCTGGTAAAATCGATTATATCATTGTGAGCGGAGATAACAGATATGAATCATACAATGAGCCCCGCGAAATGCGCAAGAATTTAATAGAGGCAGGTGTTCCTGAGGATCGTATTATCCTGGATTTTGCTGGTTTCAGAACGCTTGACTCTGTAATCAGATCTAAAGAAGTATTTGGGCAACAATCCATTACAATTATTTCTCAGACATTCCAGATTGAAAGAGCAATCTACATCGCAGTGAGAAGTGATATCAATGCCATTGGATTTGCAGCCAGAGATGTATCAAATGTTTGGGCTTATGCTAATTTTATAAGGGAATACCTTGCCAGAGTCAAACTCATGATGGATATTTACCTGTTCAATACACAACCTAAGTTTCTGGGAGAAAAAATTGAAATTCCTGTAGTTACAAGCCCTTCAGTTGACGTCAGATAAAATAAATATTCAATCAGATTTACATATAAAGTAATAGTATTGCAATATTTTAAAGCAATACCAGAAATAGAACTTTTACTCTATCCCGCTAAAATGCTTCATAAACTGAACCCTTTCATAAGCTGCAGGATTATCAGCTTTTCCAACACTCATTCTTCCAATAAACTGTTCTGTTGATGTGAATTTATGTCGTATCATCCACTCTTCAAGGTCAGTTAGCATTACGCCAATTTCCTGAAATCCCTTTTTATAAAGAACTGAAGCGATCTGTACAGCTTTGGCACCGGCTAATAATTGTTTGATTACAGATTTACCATCGTGAACGCCGGTTGATGCAGCGATGTCACATTGAATCTTTGAGGATAACATTGCAACCCATCGCAAAGAAATTGATATTTCAGAAGGTGAACTAAAAACATTGGTAGCCTTGAGTTCAAATTTCTCAATATCAATGTCAGGCGAATAAAACCTGTTAAACAGGACCAATCCGGCAATACCGGTCCACGATAATTTCAATGCCATTTTTGCCATACCGGAAAAGTAATAACTAATTTTAACAGCTACCGGAATCTTAACTGTTTTAATAATTTTATTGATAATTTCAAAATAGACTTGTTCGTTTTGTTCCCCTGACAAATGAGGATCGGAAGGGAGTATGAAAATATTTAATTCAAGTGCATCAGCACCTGCCGATTCAATTTTTTTTGCAAAATCGGTCCATTCAGAAGAACTGACACAATTGATACTGGCAATAATCGGAATATCAACAGATTTTTTACTTTCCCTGATTAACTTCAGATAATTATCTACATCATTAATTTTTGTATAATTCCTGATATAATCTTCGGCTTCAGGATAATAATTTGATTGTTCGTTCTGCGTCAGCATATGGCTTGCAGCATGCTGGATTTGTTCTTCAAAAAGTGATTTTAAAACCACAGCAGCCGCACCGTTTGCCGCCGCCTCCTTGATGTTCTCAACTGAATTGGTCAAGCCTGAACTACCAATGATAATAGGGTTTTTAAGCTTTAAACCCAAATAAGTTGTGCTGAGATCTACCATAATTCCTCCGGGTAATTTTACGTATTTTAAAGCGTAAAATTATGATATTTTTATTATGCTTCTTCCAATTGATAATTAACACAATCAATTCAAAATCATTCTAAATTGCTAATTCTGAAAGTTATGAAAGCAGATTACAGAGGAACTTCAATCGATCGATTTAATGCGTTTTTATTAATTCAGAATACATGTTTTTCTTTTTAATCAGATCGAGTGCCCTTTGCAAAGTATCGTCCACATCGGTTAAAACCTCAAAATATTTGCTTAAATCCCATATATTTCTAGCTATCAATGCTTTGAGTTGATACTTGATGAATGTATCTGACAATTTAAACTGATCTTCCCGGAATTCGACACCTTCCTTTTTTCCTAATTCGATGAACTGATCCATGGTTGAGTTATCAATTTTGAAATCAGCATTAAATTTTTCGAAAGAATCATATTTTTTTGCAAACAATTCTCTGTTTTTATTAGCAAATTCTACGGTGAACTTATTGAAAACACCTTTGCGGATCAGATCAGAATAATAATCGGTATATTGGGTCGAATCGAATGGCACGAATACATCCGGCATTATACCGCCGCCGCCATAAACTACACGTTTGGCAGGGGTAAGATATTTTAAAGAATCAGGAAAATGTATGCTATCAGCATGGACGAATTCTCCATGTTTCTGACGATTGTATAAATCCAGATAATAGGATTCAACGCCATCTTCATAAGGTTTTTGGATGCTACGACCAGTCGGGGTGTAATACCGCGCTGAAGTCAATCGGATTACAGAACCGTCAGGAAGTTGAAAAGGCCTCTGAACCAACCCTTTACCAAATGATCTTCTACCTAGTACAATTCCCCGGTCCCAATCCTGAATTGCACCGCTTACGATTTCACTAGCCGAAGCGGAGCCCTCATTGATCAACACAATCAGGTTTCCTTTTTCAAAATCGCCGAGGTTTGTGGCTTCAAAATTCTGCCTTGGACTCTTCAAACCTTCAGTGTAAACAATAAGTTTTCCTTCTTCCAGAAACTCATCAGATAATTCAACTGCTGTATTCAAAAAGCCACCGGAATTACCGCGTAAATCGAGGATAAGACTTTTCATTCCGGTCGATTTCAATTCGGAAATGGATGCATGAAACTCTTCCATTGAGGATTTCGAAAAGCGATTCAATTTAATATATCCAATATTTCCATCAATCATGAATGTGGCGTCAATACTGTTAATAGGGATTTTATCACGAACAATTTCATAATCAATCAGTTCTTTACGGTTGTTGCGTGAGATACTTACCTTCACCATTGTTCCTTTCTTCCCACGGAGCCGTTCCATCACATAATTATTATTTATCTTACTACCATAAGCATCTTCGCCATTGATTTTTATAATTTTATCACCGGCCAGTATTCCCAATTTCTCAGATGGCCCACCCGGAACAGGCGCAATTACCAAAATTGTATCGTTAAATAATTGAAATGTCACGCCGATTCCTTCAAAACTTCCTTCCAATGGTTCGTTTGCCGCATCGAGATCTTTTTTAGAAATATACGCTGAATGCGGATCAAGTTCTTTAAGTGTGTTTACGATGGCATTTTCAACCAATTCTGCACTATTTGTACTGTCAACATAGAAATTTTCGATGTAAAAAAGGGCTGCAGCAAACTTTTGACTCGTTTCTTTTGAGTCTGGCTTCTGAACACCCTGAGCAAAAATTATATTTGAAATAAATGACAAACAAACAGTTAAAACGAAAGTTATTCTTAATAAACCGGGACTGGATTTCATTTCTGACTAAATTATATTGTTTATTTTAAGCGCAAATTTTTCTGACATTTATTGATCAGACAATCAAAAGTAAGTAATAACTGCTCTTTATTCAAATATTGACTGCTAAATAGTCTGTTAATATTTGTTAATGATTTCATTTTCAAATAAATATCCCCCATTCTATTGAAGAATGAGGGATATTTTTATAAATTTCCAATATACCTGTTACGGTGCCTCGAGTTGAGATTAGTAAGAAAGCACTTCCATTGCTGCCTTGTAAATTTTTTCAGCATTTGGCAGAACAGCTTTTTCGAGTATTCTATTGAATCCAACAGGTGTGAAAGCAGAACCCACGCGTTTTACCGGAGCATCCAAAAAGTTAAAAGCCTCATCTGCAATCATTCCGGCAAGTTCACCACCAAAACCGGCAAAAACTTTGTCTTCATGTACAATCAAAACCCTTGAGGTTTTCTTAATAGAATTCAAAATTGTATCCTTATCTAATGGAATAATTGAACGAATATCAATCACCTCAACTTCTTTGCCATTTTCTTTACTAATTCTTGCCGCCACTTCAAGAGCCATATGGGTTGTGTTCCCATAAGTTACGATTGTAAGCTCGCTTCCTTCGCGACGAATTCTTGCCTTTCCAAAAGGAACTTCGAAATCATCAGGGATATAGGTTTCAGCTATTGGATCATTATATAGTGCTTTTGGCTCAAGAAATACAGTTGGTCCTTTTGACCGCATAGCTGTACGAAGCAGTCCGGCCGCATCATCTGCGAAAGACGGATAAACAATCCTTATTCCAGGAAATGTAGCCAGCGCACCTTCAATAGTTTGCGAATGGTACAATCCACCTCCGATATAACCTCCTGAAGCCAGACGAATGACAACATTTGGTGAGAATGCCCCATTGCTGCGCCAGTAATCATGTGAAGTCTCAACCAATTGTTCCATGGCCGGCCAAAAATAATCTGCAAATTCGGCGCCTTCAATCACAACCCTTATTTTATCGTCGAAACGGCTCATTCCATTGGCAGTTCCGGTAATAAAGTCTTCAGCAATAGGTGCATTGAAAACCCTGTTTTTACCAAATTCCTGTTGCATTCCTTTGGTAACATTGAAAATTCCACCTTTATCCTTGTTGGCAACATCTTGTCCCCAGATATATGTATCGGGATTGTATCTGAATTCTGCTTTTAAGGTTTCGTTGATAGCCTGAATAAGCTTGTGTTTCTCACCATATGCAACCTGATGAATTCCTTCAGGATATTTTGTCGATACATAAGGTTCAGGTATCACAAAATCAAAAATCGATTCTGGTGTTGGATCTGCAGCGACAATTGCCTTTTTGTGGGCAGCCGAGATTATTTTTTTTGCTTCACTGTCGAGGCCGTTCAACTCCTCTTCAGTAAATTTACCTGAATGCAATAATTGTATTCTGAAACGAACCAAAGGATCTGACATTTTAACGCAATGACGCTCATTTTCATCACGATACAATTCATGCTTATCAGAATTTGAATGTGAATGTATCCGAACACAGTTGGCATGCACAATCACCGGTTCTCCGAACTCTTCTATATGTTTTTTGGCGAGGTACATTGTATTCATTGAGTCAAAAACATTCTTTCCATCACAATACATAATGGTTAAATTCTTGATTCCACGATAGTTTTCTGCTGCACGTCGGTTAGCCGACTGATCTCGTTGTGGAACCGAAATTCCAAACTGGTTATCCTGAAAAACGAAAATGACAGGAAGTTTTTCATTTGAAGCACCATTTATAGCCTCAAAAACATACCCCTCTGAAGTACTTGATTCACCTTGTGAACTGATTGAAACGCCTTTCGAGCCATAAAGTTTCATTGCACGGGCTGTTCCAACCGCATGCAAAGTATGGTTACCTGTTGCTGATGAAACATTTTGGATATTCCATTCAGGTTTGGCGAAATGATTCGACATATGACGTCCGCCACTTGCAGGATCGGATGCTTTTGAAATACCATTCAGAATAATCTCATCCGCGGTTAGTCCGGCTGAAATAGCGGTAAGCATATCACGATAATAAGGAAACAAAAAGTCTGTCTCGCGATTAAATACCTGACCAATAGCCAACTGAATTCCATCATGGCCGGCATAAGGTGCGTGATAAGACCATCCCAGCGCTTGCTTAAGATAATTGGGTGCTTTTTCATCAATCTGACGACCCAATGTCATTAAACTATACCATTTTTTTAGGGTTTCTTTATCTGTTTTATCTAAAGTGTATTTCCTTTTTTGTGTCATTATGTTTAATTTTTGTCCTTTTCGGGATCATGTTTCGGGGTGCAAAATTACGAAAAAAGTTAATTTGAATCAAATCTAAATAAGAAGTTACGGAAGCGCATTGCGATTGGCAAGTTTTAAAGTTTTCATTAATAGATGAATAACAGCAAGATTACGCCATCAATTCTCATTGCTTTATGAAAAAAACTGAAACAATATCTCAATTACATTTTATCGAACCAATTTAAGCTCTGATTATTTCGAATTGACCATTTGCAGCTAGTTTAATAATTGTGGAGGCTTTTGGCAATTGGATTTCATCCTGATATAAACCTACAACATGGTCAACCGCTTTGATTATTTCAGAAGATATCTGATTAAAAAACAGTGCAGTAGGCTCACCGGAAATATTAGCTGAAGTGGATGCGATCGGTTTTCCCAGTTTTTGAACAAGTGCGATACAAAAATCACTGGTTGTCACGCGAATACAAACACTGCCGTCAGCACTTATCGCATTTTTAGCGAGGTTCATACCTCCGGGGAATACGATACTGATCGGATTTGCAGCATTTCTAATAAGATCATACGCTATCGATGGGACTATTTTTACATAGTCCTTAAGTCGTTGATCATTGTCAATCAGTGTGATGATGCTTTTATTCTCTTTCCGACGCTTGATTTTAAACAATCTTTCAATTGCTTTTGCATTGGTGGCATCACAACCTAAACCCCAAATCGTATCTGTAGGATAAAGAATCACTTTCCCTTGCCTGAGTGCATCAAATGCGATTGCAACTTCTTCTTCAAATGTTTTCATAACCTATATAACAATTCATCTGTTGAGATTGTTCTTGCGCAATTGAAATGTTTTTCGGGACATTGCCTGAACCCATGCAGACCGCAAGGGCGACAAGATAATTTTTCTTTGGTCTGGATGATTTTTGAATCATCAGCCAAAGGTCCAAAACCAAATTCCGGAATTGTTGAGCAATAAACAGCAGTCAATTTCGCATTCACAGCACTGCATAAATGCAGAGGAGCAGAGTCGTTTACGTAGTTCATAGAAGCGTCACGCATGAGCGCCGCTGATTCGAGTAAATTTAATTTTCCTGCCAGATTTATGGTTCTATGATGGCCGGCTTCCAACCTGATTTGTTCACACAAACCGAAATCTGTTTTTGATCCCAACAAGTAAATATTAGTCTCATAATCAACCTTTGAAACAAACTCAATCCATTGTTCTTCAGGAAATTGCTTTGTAAACCAAAGTGAGGCAGGCGCCACACATATATATTTGTCTCTTTTATATTGCGAAGTACTTTCCAGATTCTTTTTTGTCGGATATAATTTTGGCTGCTGTTTCTCATCATTGGTCAGTTTTTCAATGAGTTTCAGGTTACGGTCAACTTCATGTACGTAATTGTTTTTCAATCCGATATCATGTCTTATTCTTGTAGAGAAGAATCTACTGAATGGATTTTTGTCGAAACCAATCGTTTGTCTTGCTCCTGAAAATGCTGTCACCAATCCTGTTGAAGCAAACCGTTGCACATTTACAATAAGATCATATTTTGTTTGACGAATCTGCTTCCACAAACGAAATAGTTTATTGTATTTATGCTGACTTTTATCCCAAAGCAACACATTCGTAAGGATTGGATGCTCTTCAAATAATCCTTCATACCCTTTTTTAATCAATATATCTATTTGACTTTCAGGAAAGAACAAATGCAATTTCTCAATAACCGGTGTTATCAGAATGACATCTCCGATGGATGCAGTTTGAATAATGAGGATTTTATGGGCCATAGTCTTCACTGGCAAAAGTAAAGTATTTCCATCATTGGATAAGTACCCGATTAAGCATCGGTTTACAAAATTTAAATTCTATTAAAAACCTAATGGCTATTTGGAAAAGTAGTTTTATATTTTTAGAAAATTCTAATGCAACGCATCTGAAAAATTTATTTCAAATGAAAATAAAATGATGGGGTAAATCAGTATATTGCTTTAAAGCGTAATTTGTGTTTGAGTATTTGTAAATACGAACGCAAACAGGGTTTGATGTTTAACTTCGATACTGTTCTAGTGGCCTATATCATCGAAAAAGATCAGTCAATTATCAACAACAAGTGCATCATCATTGCCGATCAGTATAACGATAAATTTCAGTCTTATCTGAACGGAAAAATGATCAGTTAGGTTACACCGAAACATCATATTCTCTCAAGGCGTTGTTCAGCGAAGTTTTCAGATCAGTGGAAGCTGTTCTTTTGCCAATAATCAAAGCACAGGGAACCTGATAATTCCCTGCCGGGAAAGCCTTTGAATAGGTACCTGGAATGACCACTGAACGTTCAGGAACAACTCCACGATATTCAATTGCTTCAGAATGACTTACATCAATGATGCGTGTTGATTGTGTCAAAACAACATTGGCACCAAGCACTGCTTCTCTTTCGATCCGCACACCTTCAACCACTATACAACGTGAGCCTATAAAACATTCGTCTTCAATAATTACCGGAGCAGCCTGGACAGGCTCAAGAACACCGCCAATACCAACACCTCCGCTCAGATGAACATTTTGCCCGATCTGCGCACATGAACCAACAGTTGCCCAAGTATCAACCATTGTACCTGCTCCGACATAGGCACCAATATTAACATAACCGGGCATCAGAATCACCCCTTTTTCAAGAAAAGAACCATAACGGGCTATAGCATGCGGAACAACCCGCACACCAAGTTCCGCATAATTCTTCTTCAATGGAATCTTATCGTGAAATTCAAACGGGCCTACTTCAATGGTTTCCATCTTTCGGATTGGAAAGTATAAAATAACCGCTTTTTTGATCCATTCATTCACCAGCCATTTTCCACTTTCCTTGCTTGCAACCCGTATTTCTCCCACATCCAATAAAGCGATAACTTTATTGATGGCATTCTGGTAATCAATATTTTGCAGTAGTGCCCTATCGTTCCAAACCTTTTCGATTATTTCTTTCAGATATTCCATGATCCGTGTTTTGCTCATTCTTGAACTGACGAAATTACTACATCTGTCCGGATAACAGTGGCTAAATCAAATGATGAACAAAATTCTATGTATTTTTGTTACCTTAATTTATATACAAATATACTCATGGCACGAATCATGGCGATTGATTACGGACAAAAGCGAACCGGTATTGCGGTAACTGATCCCCTGCAGCTTTTTGCTACAGGTCTGGAAACAGTACCGAGCCACACTGCGGTTGAGTATATTACAAGATATTTACAAACTGAAAATGTAGAGTGTATTGTGGTGGGCGAACCAAAAGATATGCAAAACAATGCATCAGATGCATCGCGTTTTATTGAACCATTCGTAAACCGGCTCCGAAAGGTTTTCCCGGAAATGAATATTCAACGATTTGACGAGCGGTTTACCTCGAAAATGGCTTTTCAAAGCATGATCGATGCCGGCTTAAGCCGCAAACAACGCCAGAACAAAGCCCTTGTCGACACCATTAGCGCCACCATTATTTTACAATCTTTTCTCGAAAATAAAAATCGTTAGCACCTTTAAATCATGTTATTACCAATTGTCGCTTACGGACATCCGACACTAAAAAAAGTAGCCGCAGATATCACAAAAGACTATCCGGATCTGGACAATCTGATTGCAAACATGTGGGAAACCATGTACGAAGCAAAAGGCGTTGGTTTAGCTGCGCCACAGGTAAATAAGCCAATAAGGCTTTTTCTGGTTGATGCTGATTCTTTTAACGACGAATATCCACAGATTGCAGGATTCAAAAAAGTATTTATTAACGCGCACATCCTTGAAGAATCGGGTGAAGAATGGTCATTTGCCGAAGGTTGCCTGAGTGTACCCGGGATCAATGAGGAGGTCAGCAGAAAATCAAATCTCACCATTTCTTATCTGGACGAAAACTTTGAACCTCACACCGAATCATATGATGGAATTGTCGCCCGGATTATTCAACATGAATATGATCATATTGATGGTAAACTTTTCGTGGAGCGTCTGACTCATTTCAAAAAAATGTTACTGAAAGGAAAGCTTAATGATATTTCAATTGGTAAGGTTGATGTTACTTATAAAATGATATTTCCCGGACTACGTAAGCGATAACCCTTAAAAGGTGTTTAACAAAAACTGTTTGCAATAAACCCAATGTAAAATGATTGTTAATTGAATGATACAATATGAAAAACAAATTAGTAGGATTTTCAGTAATATTTCTTTTGTTGACACTATTTTCATGTAAAAGCAATCCATCCGGTAGTATAGATGATAAAATAAATGATACAGAAGGATTGCTTTTTGACGAGTTTGGTCAATTCAACAAAGCAATTGCTGAACAATTGGTTCAATTATACATTAAACGTGTCGATTCATTACCAAAAGATAGTCTTACCGCGGATTATTTATTTAAAGCGGCAGATGTTTCAGTCAATCTGGGCAATAGTGCGCGTACGCTTGTTTTATTAAACAGGTTTTCAAGAGAATACCCAAAGCATGAACAGGCCCCGATTAGTTTATTTTTAAAAGCATTTGTTTATGAAACCCAGATGAATGATACTGCACAGGCACGACTGACCTATGAAGAGTTCTTATTTCGTTATCCCGAAAGCGATTTTGCTGAAGATGCGCACAGTGCAATTGATAATATTGGAAAATCCCCGGAGGATTTAATCCGTGAATTTGAATCAAAAAATAAATAATAATTTTACCAGAAAAAAAAGTGGGAACCCTTTAAAGGATTCCCACTTTTTATTTTCTTAAAATATTATCGTTACAATTTTTTGGTTACTCCGATTTTTCCACCAGAGAATGCTGTACCACCGCCAAATTCAACATTAATAGCCCAACTATCATTCCAGAAGTAACGGCCACCCACTTGTAAATCAAGACCAAAATCATCACCACCATCATATCCATCATCACCAAACCAAATAATATACCCCAGACTTAAACCGGCATATAAATCCCATTGTGAAGGAAGTTCGAGTAAAGTGTTAAAGTGATAATTACCATTTCCTGATATTCCAAGAGAATTGTTGTAATAATCATCAAATCTTACGGCTGCGTTAAAACCAACGGTAATGTCTTTGTAAACCCCAAAATCCATTCCAAAATAAACAGGAAGACCATAACCTGAAAATCCTACGCCAAGATTCAAATCTTTGTAACCTTTGTCAATCGTAGCCTGAGCAAACGCTGCATTTAAACTGATGAACATCACAACCAAGAGTGCAATTTTTTTCATAATAATAATTTTTTGTTAATGTTTAATTATAAGCAAAAATAACGAAATTTTTAAAATAACAAATCAAATTATTTCGCATAGCTAACTGCTCTGGTTTCTCTGATTACCGTAATTTTGATCTGTCCGGGGTAAGTCATTTCGCTTTGAATTTTACGTGACAGGTCAAAAGCGAGTTTATCAGCATCAGCATCAGATACTTTCTCGGCGCCCACTATCACGCGCAACTCACGTCCTGCCTGAATAGCATACGTTTTAACAACACCAGGATAGGCCAAAGCCATCTCCTCAAGTTTTTTAAGTCTTTGAATGTATGCTTCAACCACTTCCCTTCTGGCACCCGGGCGGGCACCTGAAATTGAGTCGCAAACCTGCACAATAGGTGCAATCAGTGTTTCCATTTCAATTTCGTCGTGGTGAGCTCCGATGGCGTTGCAGATATCAGGTTTTTCCTTGTACTTTTCGGCAATCTTCATTCCTGACAAGGCGTGTGGTAATTCCTGTTCGTTTTCCGCGATCTTTCCGATATCGTGTAACAATCCGGCTCGTTTGGCGGCTTTCACATTTAAACCTAGTTCAGCTGCCATCGTAGCGCTTAATTTGGCGACCTCGATTGAGTGCTGAAGCAGATTCTGTCCGTAAGAAGAACGGTATTTCATTCTTCCGATTAATTTAATCAGTTCAGGATGAAGATTATGGATCCCCAAATCAATGACAGTACGTTTACCGGTTTCAAGAATCTCCTGTTCAATCTGCTTTTCAGTTTTATTTACAACTTCCTCAATACGTGCAGGATGAATCCGGCCATCAGTAACCAGCTTATGTAATGACAGACGTGCAATTTCTCGTCGAACAGGATCGAATCCTGAAAGCAAAATCGCATCCGGACTATCGTCGATAATTATTTCAACACCAGTCAATGCTTCTAATGCCCTGATATTACGACCTTCACGCCCAATAATCCGCCCCTTGATCTCATCACTCTCAATATTAAACACTGTAACAGTGTTTTCAATAGCATGCTCACTGGCAGTGCGCTGAATTGTTTCGATTACGATCTTCTTGGCAATGGATGATGAGGTCAGTTTAGCTTCTTCAGTAATTTCTTTTACAAGAACCATGGCTTCCGCATTGGCGACATCCCGTATTGCTTCGATAAGTTGATCTTTGGCTTCATTGGCCGACAAACCTGAAATTAACTCAAGCTTTTTTGTATGTTCTTCATGTGCTTTTTCAACCTCACCCTGCTTTTTGGTCAGGATTTCGAGTTGGTTAGTCAGGTTATCTTTCAGAATCTGCATTTCCTTCTGCTTACGCTGAAAATCTTCAGTCTTCTGATTCAAGGATTGCTCTTTCTGCTGAATTCTGTTTTCGGCACGTGAGATGTTGAGATTTTTCTCATTCACCATTGTCTCGTGTTCCGATTTCAGTTGAAGAAACTTCTCTTTGGCCTGTAAAAGTTTTTCCTTTTTCAGTACTTCAGCCTGTTGTTTGGCATCTTCAAGTACCGCATCGCTTTTTTTCATGATGGCTTTTCGCATCACTGTTGTTGTCAACAGTCCGCCTAAGCCGCCACCTGCTACTAACAGAATGGCATAAATAATGATTTCTCCCATAGTTTAATTTTCGGTTTTAAATGTAAACCCGGAAGGAGGAAACAAAAAAAATGCCCGCGTAAATTCTAGAGTTGGTAAACCCCTCTCTAACACGTTTTGGGCGCCAGGTAACGCAAACTTCCACTGTTTTGCAGATGCAAAATTCCTGACAAGCAGGAATGAGGCCTGTTTTTGTTACTAAAGAGCAATCCCGTTACTATTGTAATGTTGAGTTTACAATCGTTTTCGAATCTAGCGGGCAATATTTTTAATGTCAAAGAACTTCTTCGCTTTATCAAACTATCTGGTTTTCCAACAATGCATCCAACCCGAGTAATTTTTCTTCGAGATGGTTATTCTTAAATTCAACCTCCGACTCAAAAAGGAGTGTGGAGGTGGCATATTGCAAGGCTGTCATTGCCAATAAATCCTGCCGATCTTTATAAGCGTATTCTTTGCCATATGCTTTGAGCCTGTCGTTAATCACAGCTGCAGCTTTACGAACCCGTTCTTCTTCTTCCCGCGAAACAATCAGGCGGTAAAAACGGTCGGCAATACTTATATTGATTGTAATTTCATTCATTTAATTTATACGTGGCAACGTGTAATTATTTGTTTAATAAAGCGATACATTGGTCAACCTCCCGCACCAAAGCTTGAATTATCTTTCTGCTTTCATCGACTTCCGTTCCGCTTCCGAGTGTATTAGTTATTATTTTATGATTTAAATTTTCAGTTATTTGTTGATTCTGACCTGTTAATTTTTCTATTTCATGTTTATATTCGACATTTACTTTTTTTAGTTCCCTATTTTCAGAAAGAAGCATCTGATTCATTTCAATAAGTTTCCGAACCTTGTATTCAATTCCTGCAACTAAAACACTTGTATCTGTCATCGTTTCTTTCAAAATTCGTTCAATATTACAAAAATAACTATTATGAATGTGTTTTGCAAGAGGGAATTTTGATTATTTGCGTTTAAATATTCACAATAATTTTTTGTTATTTCTGGTCTCGTTTAATAATCAAGACGTTAACTGAAAAGTCGAAGCATGGTATTTTTACCAGATCGCACTTTCAACAAAGGATTTAAAAAAACTTTGATTCCTTTTAAAATTCAGCGATAATAATATCTTGCAGATATGGAGAGTTAAGTAAATACCAAAAAAAAATCTCAGGAAGAATCCTGAGATTTTTGTGGGGTGGAAGACGGGATTCGAACCCGCGACCCTCAGAACCACAATCTGATGCTCTAACCGACTGAGCTACAACCACCATTTTGAGACGGCAAATATACGTGTTTTTTGTAAATTCAAAGTAGGTTGATTAAGAAATAGTCTAAAATTTATCCTTTGACCTTTTTTTGTGAATTAAGCACTCGCACTTCGTTAAAATCTCAGTCAATAGCGATGCTATTATCGTCTATTTTGCCTCGTCTGAGTACCTAATTCTTCAAAAAACTACT
>CAJBPB010000031.1 GCA_903957365.1 uncultured Bacteroidota bacterium | reverse complement strand
CTGATAATTAACTACTTTTACTTTATATAATAATTAGAAATCTTAATTTAAACAATTATGAAACAGATATTTACTATTTTATTTATTCTCAGTATCTCTGGTTTGTTTGCCCAGATTACTGTTACAAACAGCGATATGCCATCATCAGGTGATACGATCCGGACGAGTCTTACAGTAGCAATCGAAGCCTACGACTTTTCGCGGACCGGGAATAACTTTACATGGGATTTTTCAGGTCTGACGCCCATTTCACAAGATGTTGATACCTTCATGTCAGTGACGGAGACTCCAGTTGCTTTCTGGCCTTTTTTTATAACCAGCGCCAATCTTGCTACTAAAATCAATCCTGCCGCGGTTCTGCCAGGCCTTCCAGAATTGGAAGCCTACCGCTTCTTTAACAATACCAGTTCTTCATTCAAGGATGTTGGTTATGGAATATTGATTACAGGTATTCCGTTACCATTGAAATATAGCAATACGGATATGATTTACAAATTTCCAATGAATAATGGAACAACCCACGAGTCCGCTTCCGGACTGGAAGTTTCTATTCCTGATATGGGTTATATTATGATTGATCGTGACCGTAGCAGTGTCGTTGATGGTTGGGGAACGTTGACAACCCCTTATGGTACTTTTGATGTCTTACGTTTGAAATCGACTGTCTCTGAATATGATAGTATTTATATTGATTCGATACAGCAAGGCGTTCCTTTGCAACGTAATTATATTGAATATCAATGGATTGGAAAAAATATGGGATTACCACTTTTAAGTGCGACAGTGGATGAGCTTTTTGGAACCACCGTAGTCTATATCGATTCATTGCGCGATGTGAATGTTGGAATTGAAGCACGATCACTGGCCGGAAGTTTTTCTGTTTATCCGAATCCTGTTCATAATCAGATCAATTTTGAGATAAATATTCTCAAAGCAGGTAAGGCTCAGATTTCCATTTTTGATATGTCTGGAAAGTGTTTCTATCAACAAAATAATTATCAGGTGAATACAGGATCTCAGGTTATTACATTGCCTTTGAATTCAATACTGATGCCGGCAGGAGGATATTTGGTTGTGGTAAGAATTGAAAAACAATTGTTTACAAGTCGTATTGTAAAGAACTAGTGCAAAATTTGTTATTATACAAAGCTTCGGCTGGTTCGGGTAAGACTTTCACTTTGGTGAAGGAATATCTGAAAATTGTTCTGCAATCACCGTCAAATTATCGCAGAACACTTGCGGTGACGTTTACCAATAAGGCTGCCAACGAAATGAAGCAACGAATTATCAAAGCTTTGTATGAGTTGGCCGATCATCAGATTACTTCCGGTAGTACAGTTGAGTCACTTTTACCTAAAATAATTGAAGAGACAAAACTGACAGAGGTAGAAATCAGACAGAATGCAGCCAGAATACTGACATCTATACTTCACAATTACAGTGATTTTGCGATTAGCACAATCGATTCATTTATTTTTGGAATCATCCGGACTTTTTCACGTGATTTAAAATTACCATATCAGTTCGATGTTGAACTGGATGATGTTACAATTGCACAAATGGCAGTCGAAATGCTACTGAATGAGATTGGAAATGATCCATTTATCACCGAATCTGTTGTTGATTTTGCCAAGTACAAAATCAATACGGATGAAAACTGGAATATTGAACGTGATCTGAAGAAATATGCTACAAAACTTCTGAAAGAGGAAGCCTATTTCTTTCTGAAAAATAATGCGGATGCAGATGGAAATTCATTTAAAATAATGAACAGAACTGTTTTGGAGTTTATTCATGTATTTGAAAATGAATTTGTTAACTCTTCTAAAAAGGTGCTACACCTTTTAGATGAACAAGGAGTTACTGCCGAACAATTGGTAGGTAAAACCACAGGGATTTATAATTATTTTACCAAACTTTCGAAAAAAGACATATTTGGGGCCTATAACCTGAAGTCCCGTTCCAAACTGAGAGATGATGGAATCTGGACCACTTCAAAAAGTGTCATGGGTATTCTTTCTTCTATCCAGACAGAACTTGACCGTTTGTTTGAAAGTCAGATGAAAATGTTTGACAATCAGCTGGTTAAATATACATTTTATAAGCTTTTAGCGAAAAATATACATGTTTTTGCATTGACAACCCAGTTGGGAAGATTGATTAGTGAAATAAGAGAAGAGCATAATCTTGTACATATTTCTGAGTTTAACAAAAGGATTGCTGAGGTTGTTTCGGGCTCTTCAGTTCCTTATATTTATGAACGCATTGGCGAAAAATACAATCATTACCTGATTGATGAGTTTCAGGACACTTCTGTTTTGCAATGGCAGAATTTTCTTCCGTTAATATCTAACTCGCTGGCAAACAATCGAAAGAATCTTATCGTTGGTGATGGAAAACAAGCGATTTATCGATTTAGAGGGGGTGAAGTGGAGCAGTTTATGAATTTGCCAATCATCTTCAATAAACCGGAAAGTATTGATTTTGATGAAATTGAGAATCAATTGATCCATGAGACTTCCTTGAATAGTCTGGATATGAATTTTCGTTCAGCCAGGGAAATCGTTGATTTTAACAATGATTTTTTTGAGTTTCTAGAAGAAAAACTTGGTGATTATCGCAAGATATACAGCGGATTACGTCAAAAAGTGAAGAATCCAGGTTATGCCGGATATATTGAATTTCGATTTTCAGAAGAGAAAAATGCTGAGAAACTGAGTGTAGGATATTTAAACTGGATATTAGAAATCGTTCTGGCTCAGCGTGAAGATGGATTTGACTGGAGAGATATCGCAATACTTGTTCGCGCCAATTTAAAGGGAGATTCAATTGCTCGTTTCCTGACTGAAAATGGAATTCCTGTCGTGTCATCTGATTCACTTTTATTGGTTTCCAGTATGAAAGTACGTCTGGTCATTTCGTTGTTCAGGTTTTTACTTGAGTCAGAGAATCGTATTTTGCTTACTGAAATTGTTTTTTATTGGCAACGTCTTCATCCAGATAATCAATTAGTTGATGAATTTGGTGTTGAAATTCTGTCTTCTTTCAATGATAAATCAGAGCTTGTAATAGAAAAACTCGAGGCTTTTCTTGAAATCCCGGTTGGCTCATTAAATGCCATTGAAATTCTATATTTAGGTGTTTATGATCTGGCAGAATATTTTATCCGGCTTTTGCAGTTTGATAAAATTGCCGATCCTTATATTTCGTTTCTCCTGGATGAAATTCAATCCTACCAATCAAAAAATGGTGCCGGGCTGAACGACTTCCTTGAATATTGGGAAGATGCGAAGAAATCTGCATCGCTTAAGATTCCTGCCAATCTGGATGCTGTAAAAATCATGTCGATCCATAAAGCTAAAGGTCTTGAATTTCCAGTGGTAATACATCCGTTTGCTGATACTTCAACGGCAAGACTGACAAAAACTGAAGCGTGGATTGATTTATCTTCTGAAAACTTTGATAAAATCCGAAGTGGAATTGTGCCATTTAATAAAGAATTAAAAGAAACGCATCTGGGACATTTGTATGATCAGGAAGAAGCCAAATCAAAACTCGATCTGATGAATACATTGTATGTTGTTTTAACCCGTCCGACAACAAGATTGTATGTGCTGACAAAAAAGATAGATTTGAAGCCAAAATCAACTTTTTCGATACCTGGTTTTTTTGCAGATTTCTTAACAAGTCAGAGAGATTATGATGGTGATTCATCCGTTTTTTCAATCGGGGAGACCAGTCTGTCAATGAAGAAAAAGGCTGAGTCTGAAGTTTTCGTTGAATCTTCTGATTTTAAATTTGTTTCGTTGAATTGGAGAGATAAATTACAGGTTTCGCCAGATCCAACTTCTAAATGGCAAGATTCGCATACTCAATATAATATTGAATGGGGAAATCTGGTTCACCGAATCCTTTCAGAAATACAATTTGAAGAACATGCAGACTCTGTTTTTGATAAATATTATCAGGAGGGAACGATTAATGTTACTGACCTTAAAAGACTTAAATCTCATTTTAGTCAGATTCTTTTGCATAATGAATTGAAAGATTGTTTTTCTAAAACGGCAAGGATCAGAAACGAATCTGAAATCCTGACAACAGATGGACATGTGTACCGTCCTGATAAGTTTGTTAGTTTTGGCAATCGCTCTGTCATTATTGATTACAAAACCGGTATGGAACATGCTTCCTATCTGCAACAGATGCAACAATATACTTCGGTTATTTCAACTTTGGAAAACACCTGTGTTGAAGCATATCTTGTTTATTTGAATGACGAAATATCAGTTGTAAAGTGTTAATATTAAATAATATATAATTAATTCTATGAAAAAAATCT
>CAJBPB010000030.1 GCA_903957365.1 uncultured Bacteroidota bacterium | reverse complement strand
GTACCGCAGTACACTCCCGATTTTCAGCTCACCGAAACCTCCAACTCGAACATTCTGAAGCAAACTCCCGACTTTATGGACAGATTCTAATTTGAGTTTGTCCATAATGTCCGATATCTTCGTTATTCTCGATCCTCAAATCAGTCATGTACCTCAGTACACTCCTGATTTTCAGCTCATCGAAACCTCAAACTCGAACATTCTGAAGCAAACTCCCGACTTTATGGACAGATTCTAATTAATCTGTGGCAAATAATCTGTGGCAATTTAATCTGTGGCAACCTAATCCTTGCCAACTTAATCTGTGGAATGTTCTTCGAATCCTTTTATCTTTGCATAAATTTCACTTTATGCTTTATACAAATTTCGTTGATGAATTGCGTTGGAGAGGTATGATTCATGACCTCACACCCGGGACTGAAGAACAATTGAAAAAAGAAATGACGGCAGCCTATGTGGGTATCGACCCAACAGCTGATTCGTTGCATATTGGCCATCTGGTGAGTATCATGATGTTAAAGCATTTTCAGATTGCAGGGCACAAACCCATCGCCTTGATAGGCGGTGCAACTGGAATGATTGGTGATCCATCAGGCAAGTCGCAGGAACGTAATCTGCTCGACGAACCCACCTTGCGACACAATCAGGAATGTTTGAAAGCCCAGCTTTCCCGCTTTCTTGATTTTGAAACAGACCAGCCCAACAAAGCTGAACTCGTTAACAATTACGATTGGATGAAGGATTTCAGTTTTCTGGCTTTCATCCGCGATATTGGCAAACATCTGACTGTGAATTATATGATGTCGAAAGATTCGGTGAAGAAGCGCTTATCGGCAGAGGACGGAAGCGGTATGTCGTTTACTGAATTTACGTACCAACTTGTTCAGGGATATGATTTTCTTCATTTATACCAGCACAAAAACTGTAAACTGCAGATGGGTGGTTCCGATCAATGGGGCAATATCACTACCGGGACTGAGCTTATCCGGCGCAAACTGGGTTCTGAAGAAAATGCCTATGCACTTACCTGTCCACTCATTACCAAGGCCGATGGCGGTAAATTCGGTAAGACCGAAACCGGTAATGTGTGGCTCGATCCTGAGAAAACTTCACCTTACGCATTTTATCAGTTCTGGCTTAACTGTTCGGATGACGATGCTGCCAAATACATCAAAATATTTACACTGCTGAGTCGCGAAGAGATTGATAAACTTATCGAAGAACATGCACAGGCACCACATCTGCGTGTTTTACAGAAGGCACTGGCAAATGATATCACTGTCAGGGTACATTCGCAGGAAGACCTTGCACTGGCTGAAGAAGCCTCACAGATTTTATTTGGGAAAGGAACAACCGAAGCGTTGTATAAATTAGATGAATCCACTTTGCTTAGCGTTTTCGAAGGGGTTCCGCGTGCTTCCATAGGTAGACTACACCTGACAGAACCACTTGATATTACCGAGTTTTTAACAACATACACCAATATTTTTCCATCCAAGAGCGATGCGCGCCGTATGTTGAAAGACAATGGCGTTTCGTTGAACAAGATGAAAGTGACAGAAAACACAAAAATAACGGCAAGTGACCTGATGAAAAGCAAGTATTTGCTGGTTCAGAAAGGGAAAAAGAATTATTATCTCGTTGTGGCTGAGTGATAAAAGCAAAATGGTGTGGAAAACCCATCATTTTCAATTTGATAAAACAAGTGCAGAGGTATTCCAATACGCTTTGTTAAATTTTGGTCAACGTGCTACACTGAGCTTGCCGAAGCGGTCATTTTTGGTTCAAACTCAACATTGCAGGAAGTCTATATAGACAGATTAAATATTTTATAAAAAATTCAGAATAGAACAACGATGAAATTATTATTGTAATTTGCATCCAAATCCAAATCGCGTTTTATGCTTGATCCGGTTTATAGTCAGTTGTTGTTGCCTTTGATTATTGCACTTTTCCTCGCGATCAATATGGGAGCAAGCGGAACAGCACCTTCATTTTCAGCAGCTTACGGAGCGAATCTCATTCCACGGTCACTGATTGCCGGTCTGTTTGGCATTATGGTTTTTGTTGGGGCAATCACTGCCGGAAAAGGGGTTGCACTCACGGTTGGAAGAGGAATTATCCCATCTGAATACCTGACAATTACTTTAACTTCCATAATATTATTGTCGGTAGCGCTTTCACTTCTTTTTGCCAATCTGCTCGGAATTCCTCAATCAACAAGTCAATCCACAGTATTTGCACTTTCAGGACCTGCAGTTTATTTTCACGCGTTGAAGACCGATCAGTTGTTTTTCGAAATCATTCCTACATGGTTCATACTCCCCATTCTGGCATTTGGATTGACTTATGGCGTCGGGAAATACATCTATACCCCAATGAAAAAGAGGTCGATGTTCCAGTTTGAAAATATAAAAGAACACGATGCCCTGCAGGCGCTCGTTATTATTGCATCGTTGTATGTTTCCTTCGCAATTGGGTCGAACAATGTAGCAAATGCAAGCGGACCAATCGCCTCAATGATTATTAATGAACTGGGAATTGGTGAAAACGATCAGAATTTCGTGTTGATAGTGGTTCTTTCAACCTTGATTTTCGCTCCGGCCTTCGGTATCGGAAGTTCATTACTTGGTCGCAAAGTGATGCATACCAGCGGCAAAGAAATTGTTGAATTTGGGCCACTTTCCGCAGTTGCCATCTCATTTATTACAGCGAGTTTATTGCTGGCCGTTTCTATTTTTAAAGGAATTCCGGCATCATTGGTACAGTTGAATATGGGTGCCATCCTTGCAATTGGCTGCGCAAAACATGGTTTTCGGGAAATATTCAGTAAAAGCAGCGTTAAAAAATTCTGGGTGATTTGGGTAGTTGCACCCATTTTATCGTTTGTTTTGTCGATTGTGATGACCTGGATAGCTGACCTGAGCGGGTTTTTACCAAAGTAATCCTATTTTGTTGGATTATCTGAAAAAATGATATTTGCCAAACCTCAGATACAATCCGAAAACAAAAAAGACAATAAGTGAAATCAAAGCGTATTTTCCAATCAAATCGCCATTCCTTGTATAAAATGTTGGAGACTCTTTGTTCATACCAACTTTACCCATCAGAACCGTTGCTTCGCCATATTTCGTTTTTTGCATAATTGTACCATGGTTATCAATGATTGCCGAAACACCAGTATTGGCGCAGCGCACCATCCATTTACCAGTTTCGATGCAACGGAGCCGTGCATAGGCAAGATGCTGCAAATATCCACCATCACTGCTCCACCAGCCATCATTGGTAATCAAAACAATAAAATCAGCATCATTTTTTAAAACACGCTCAGCGGTGTAAGCTCCGAATACGGATTCAAAACAAATGACGGGAGCTGCAATGATACTATCTGATAGAAGAAATTTATCGTATTCATTGTAAATTCCATAACTACCAAAATAGGCACCTGACTTTTCAATATAATCCCTGAAAGGCATTAATAAGGGCATGAAGATTTGCTTTTCGACCAATGGTAACAACTTCATTTTGTGATAAATGAGTGTGTCCTTTTCATTCAGGAGTATCGCACTATTGTATAAGACATAAGGATTTTTTTTACCAACCAAAGCATCCTGATCGTAAATTGCCCTTGAGGAATCAAGTTTGGTAAATGCGCCCATTATTAACGAAATGGGTTGAAATTCGATAAAATGTGAAGTAATGTTTTGCAAGGAGACAGAGAAAAACACACTATCCTCATTGATCGGATTGGTTAAAAAAGTTTCCGGAAAGATGACAATCCGTCTGCCGGTAAAATCTGTTGAACTGATTAGTTGTAAAGTTCGCCCAACCTGCTCCTGTTCGGTTAGGCCGTTAAATTTTTCGGTTCTTGGATTGATATTTGGTTGTACGATGGCTACCGGATAACTGGCTTCCTGTAAATTTTGATTCTGTAGATAATTTGAAAAAGAGAGAGGTCCTAAAGTCAACAGCACGATTGCTGCTGAAAACCAGCTTGCTTGTTTCCATTCCTGTTTCATCCCGTACCTGATTGTTTGGTATAGTAACCAGTTGATACATAAAATCCACAAGCTACCACCCTGAACGCCGGTAAATGCATACCATTGAATCCAGTCTGTGTTTTCAGCCAGTCCGTTTCCCAATGGAAACCAGGGCCATGCCGGCGCCCAGATTGTATGCATATACTCCATGGAAAGATACAGAACTAGAAAAAGAGGGAAACTGAATTTTACAAATATCTTTGTACCTGTTGTCCACAATACCAAGACAATTCCAAAAACAAATGCATTGAAAGCGTGGGTGATCAGCGAACCTGCAAAAGTGGAGCTGTACATCCAGCCTGCACTCATCAGTTGAAAAAGGAAGAAAACGATAAAACCAACGATAAAACTATCGCTTATCCTCAGATTTTTATCAGATCCAAGCATAAATAACGGAACAAAAGCCACAAACAATAAAACAGGAAAATCATGGGGAGGCCAGCCTGCTGAAAGCAAAATGGCTGATAATATTCCGTAAAATATTTTTTTAAATAAACTGTCAGGGTTTACCATCAGAGGAGTAAAAGCCAAAGATAATGCAAAAACATTTTAACAGATGATTTACTGTTGAACGAACATGAGGTTTGTATATTACTTCAAATCCATTCCGGATTTCTATAGTTCATCGAATGGATCGCGGTCCATAATAAAGAGGTTATGATAGAAAATCTGTAGCAGTAAGGATTTAACCAAAGCACCACATCTTTTTAAAGCTTCAATACCAGACTAGTACGGGAAGGAATGGCTCGATAGATTGCCCTTGCATCAGCCGCTGAAACAATAAGCCGGATGGTTAAAGGCATATCTGTAGCACCTGGATTCAGCAATTTTTCAATTGTTGTTTTTTCAGGCATATATTCCAGCTTTTTCACATTATATGCTTCAACAATTGCCAATTCCCGTTCTACGGGAATTGCATCCTGATTGATTTCGATGATCAGATTTCTATCAAAATATAAACTTGTCAAAACAATGGTAGAATCAGGGGGCAAAGGTTTACTCGATAATTTTTGTGCTTCAATGGTATCTTTGGGAGCATCCTTGATTACAATCGGAATCTTTGGGATGGTTGCGAAATATTTCTTCAGTACAAAAGGATCTGCTAACCAGACAGAGGTGTGCTCATGAGAAAACAACGGGATTTTTTGGTCCGATTCAACCCTTAGGATCGAAGCAGTACGAACCTGTACTCCTTTGATTTCAATTGCCATCGAACGTTCAGGAACATTGATAACCAGATAAATTGAATCCTGGCTTGCAAGTGAGAGTCTGTTTTTTTCAAAATCGCGCTCTTTTTCAAGATTGATTATCTTGAAAATATCCTCTTTTTGTGCATCATCCAATGAAACACTAACCTGAGTTTTGTTAGCACCAATTTCAGCAGCGGGTTTATAATCACTTATCGGAATGATAGTTGCATAAACCAAAAGCAGAACTGGAAAAATGAGCAGGGAAAGCAGAAATACGATAAACTGTTTCCAATTGGTAAACAGACCGACAAAAAAATTCTTCCTTTTTGTCTTTTCAACAGTATTGCTGTTTTCGGCTGCAGAACTATTTTTGATTGTATTCATCACTTCAGTTTAGTAGATATATACTTTTGAACCTACGGGCAATGCATTAAATATTGCTTCAAGATCATCATCACCTATGCGGATACAACCGTGTGTCACCGGCATACCCAAAAATCGTTTATACAAGGTTCCATGAATCATATAACCATCTCCAAGGTGCAATGAGTAATCACCCAGAGTTCCATAATCAAAACGGGATGGATGATTTGCTGATGGAACAGGAAGTCCTTCCTCAATAAATGCCCAATCTGGTTTCTTCCAAACCGGATCTTTCATTTTGCGTAATATTTTTAACATCCCACGTGGCGTTTTAAAAATCCACTGTTGTTTATTTTTTCCCTTAAGCAAGGTATAACTACCGGTTGAACATTTGCCTAAACGTATCACTTCCCGGTTATTCATCAAGGTAAAATCATTCCCTGATGTATTGATTATCAGGTAATTTTGCTTTGGGATAAATTCATCAAGTTTTTTAGTCAGACTGGTCATTTCTTTTGCAAGCAAAACCTGATGACTTTTTATCTTGTCAACACCAATTCGGCCTGCGGTGTAGGAAAGTGCAGTATTTGGTTTGAAACCAGCGGTTATCTGCTGAACTTTATAAAAATTCTGCACAAATGGAATGGCCAATCCGACAGAAAGTAACAAGCCAAGTAAAAAACTCCAGAAAAAACGTTTACCTCCGACTTTTCTGCTTTTCGGAGGATTTTGTATCTGGTTCTGATATGAATTTGTTTCTTTCATTTCTCAGTTATAGTAAAACAATTAATGGCCGTTTATTTCCTGGAGGCTACGCAGCGAACCTACAATAGTGACAGGTGTACCAACCCCAACATAATCAAATAGTTTATCAATGTCGTTGTTGGTGAGCGCCACACAACCATCGGTCCAATTGATCCCTCTGCCACCGTCACCATGTATTTCAATCAGGTTACCAATGCCTCTGCGTGGAATAACACCGTTTTTAACACCAATTGAATAACGCTGCTTGTCTTCATCGTTTGGGTAATCGATCAAAAGCGCTTTGTAATACTTTGTCAGACGGTTTGTTTTCTTTTTGGTGATGTGGTATTTCCCTTCAGGAGTCGCCTTGTCACCACGATAAAGCTTTGTGCCAATCCAGTTAGTGCCCAGTTCGGCAGTAAATTCTTTTTTGAGTTTGCCTCCATGATACACATAAATTTTATGGGCAAACTTATCAACGATAATGGCAGGGGCATTGCTTCTACTCGACCAGGAAACGGTTTCGTCGGCCCAACGGCGCCATTTGCCAAGGTTCGCGAAATAATCATTAAGATAACTGTGTGCGTCCTTAACTGATTTGGTGATCAGCTGACTTGCGACATCCAGATTAAATCCAACATCTTTATATGC